>JAAYVF010000001.1 GCA_012517325.1 Myxococcales bacterium
ATCGACCATCCCACCTGACGCGCCTTCATCGCGCTGCCCTCCCAAAGCGGCCCGCGCCGCGAGCCGCCGTCCGATCGGTTCCGCCGCTCCGCGCCCTTTTCCCATCCTTACGTTGACAGTAAATATCCATACTACCGCCCGGGCCGGATAAGCAAGCGATTTTTTGTATCCAAAATAAAAATCTTTGCCGGCATTTTAGCCTTTTTACAAGGCTTTTCACTCATTTCACCCTGTGCTACAAATTGCGGTACTTTGCCTGTATCGGCGAAGGGGCCACGCGCGGCGCGTGGCGCGGATCAACCGAATGGAACGAGGCGGCGCCTTGAGCGAAAAAATGAAATTGTTCTGGACCAATCCCCGCTATCGCTACTACCGGATCGCGTTGTTCTTTCTGCTGCTGGTGGTGGTGACGGACGTGGCGGTGCGCGTCTATTTCCTGCGGCGCGGCATCGTCGACCGCAATCCCGGCAACACGACCGCGGCGATGGATTACCTGTTCGGGCAGATGAAACGGGCCAAGCATCCGAAGGTCGTGTTCATCGGCAGCTCGGTCACCCAGGGTTACGGCAACTGCCCGCCCGGGAAACATTTCCCCTGCCTGGTCGGCAAGGAATTGCGCAAGTATCCGCAATACAAAAACGCCCGGACGTTCAACCTGTCCAGCGCCGGCAATCGCTTCGGCGACCACTTCGGCAACATGGTTGAATCCAACCGTTACCAGCCGGACCTCTTCGTCATCGCGATTCACCTCAAGATGTTCTCGGTGCATTCGAGCCTGATCGACCCGATCACGCACGACGAGGTTCTGTACTATTTCCGCGACGAACCCGACTATCAGCGGGGCGGGCCGAAAGACCTGTTCAAGCGATTCCGCGTCAAGGACGAGCGCTACCGACAGATCTGGCTCGACTTCCAGATGAAGCAGATCTCGGGCCTCTACAAGTACCGGCGCCTGATCGGCTACCTGATCAGCGGCCAGCACCAGTTGCCCGCCGCCGCGATGTCCGACCGCCTTCGCGCCTGGCTGGGCATTCTCGACGAGATCATGGTCGAGTCCTACGACACCACCCACGAGGAACGCAACGCCGATTACCTCTGGAAAGTCATTCCCAGTCACGTGGTGCAGCTCAACTACCACCAATGCGAGGCGTTCGACTTTTCCGACGAAAACATCGGCTGGCTGACTTTCAAAGACCTGTGCGAATACGGCCAGAAGAACAACCTCAACATCCTGTTCTTCATCAACCCGATCAACCACGATTTCGTCGACCAGAAGCAATTTTTCGATTGGGGCGAGGTGATGCCGCTGTTCAAGCAACGGATTCTGAGCGTCACCCGGCAATACGGCTATCAGGTGGTCGACTGCACCGACCGCATCGATCCGCGGTACTTCTCGGACCTGGATCACCTCAACATGAACGGCCACAAGCAGATGACCCAAATTTTGATGCCCCACATTCTCACGGCGTTGCGGAGGAAGTAACCGGCCATGACGACCCCGATGCAAAGCTGGACCTTTGTCGTTTTCGTCGCGCTCAGCGTGCTGGTTTACTGGCTGTTGCCGCGCAAATGGCGGCCATATTTCCTGCTCGCCGAAAGCCTGGGCTATTACCTGGCCTGTTCGCTCGACGTCTACGGCCTGACCTTCATTTTTCTGCTGTTCTATCTCTACGGGATGTTCGTTATCGGCATCATGATCGACCTGGCCAAGACCAAACGCGGCCGCCTGGCCTGGCTGTTGACCGGCGTGCTCATCGCGACGGGCATCCTGTTCATGTTCAAGACCAGCACGACGATGATCAAGATCATCTTCCTGCTCTTCGGCCTCGGCGGCGGGCAGGCCGTGGCGATGGCCTTCGCCAAGTTCGGCATTCCGGTCGGCATCAGCTACTTCTCGTTCCGCGTCATCCACTATCTGGTCGAGGTCTACCGCGGCAAGGAGCAGCGGGCCTCGGCGCTCGAATTCTTCCTCTACGTGACCTTCTTCCCGACGATGGTCAGCGGCCCGATCCACCGTTTTTACACGCTCGGACGCGAGAACCCCGCCGAATCGTTCGGCCCGCAATTGCGCCAGGAGGGCGGCGGCCCGCGCTTCAACATGGAGGACCTGAGCATCGGCTTCTGGCGCCTGCTGCAGGGCATCGTCAAGAAGTTTGTCATCGCCGATTTCTTCCTGCGCCTCGCCGCGCCGATGATGAAGGCCGGCATGGTGGTCACCTCGACGACCGGCCAACTCTGGCTGGCCGCCCACGCCTACTTCATCTACCTCTACATCGACTTCTCGGGCTATTCCGACATGGCCATCGGCATCTCGCGGATGCTCGGCTTCCGCATCACCGAGAACTTCAACTGGGCGCTCTTTTCGCCCAACGTGCGCGAATTCTGGCGGCGCTGGCACATCAGCCTGACCAACTGGCTGATGAACTACATCTATTTCCCGCTCGGCGGCGGCCGCAAAGGCAATTTCCGCACCAACGTGAACTTGATGATCACCATCATCGCCGTGGCGTTGTGGCACAAGGTTTCGGTCAGCCTGTTCATCTGGGGCGTCTGCGAAGGCACCTGCCTGATGATCTTCCGCTCCTGGGACAAACTGAAAAAACGACTCTTCCCCGACCGCAAACCGACCTGGTGGGGCAAGGCGATCGGCATCGTCATGGTCTGGCACGTGCACGGCATCCTCTGGCCGCTGTTTTTGCATGACGTGAAAATCGCCATGGCCTATTACATGAAAATGTTGCCCTTCATTCCGCTGCTGCTGCGCGGCTTGCGCACCCTGTTGACCGGAGCGTGATCATGGACAAACAACAGAAAAAAGAAATCTACAAGGAAATCGGCATCGCCTTTCTGGTCTGGGGCCTGTTCGTCGTGGCCGTCCTGTTCGCCTCGGCGACCGAGGAATTCACCTACGCGATGTTTTGATCCGCCGCCGCCGAAAGCGGCGCGGCCCTTGACATATGTAGAAATATAGTTATATCTATACCTGTCAGGCGCAGCCGGTATTTTCCGGTTTCGTTCTTGACCCGTAACGGGCAAAGGACGATGTTGAAGGGGACAGGCCGACACAGCGACAAAGTCGCTCTCCGCGTCCGGGGAGCTTGGAAAAGAACGGTTCATCGAGGAGGTTGTGATGTTGGAAGTGACTGACGGCACGTTCGAGGCGGAAATCCTGCAAAGCGAAATTCCGGCGCTGGTCGATTTCTGGGCGCCGTGGTGTTCACCCTGCAAAATGGTCGGTCCGATCATCGAACAGCTTTCCACCGAATTCGCGGGTCAGGTGAAAATCGCGAAGATGAACGTGGATCAGGCGCCGATGACTCCCACCCGTTACGGCATTCGAGGCATTCCGACGGTGATTCTGTTCAAGGGCGGCCAGGAAGTCGACAAGATCGTCGGCGCCGTGCCCAAGAACAAATTTGTCGACCTGATTAAAAAGCACCTGTAGGCCGAACCGGCCCGGCCACGCCGGCCGCTCGCTCCCCTGGACAAAGGGGACGATCTTTGCCAACCTTTTACCTCTGGCTGGCCAGACATCAACGGCGAAAGGCGGGACGGGTGTATCGACCGGCAACGGCAAGGAGATTCCGGCGCGCGCGAGTTCTCGTGCTGCTGCTCACGGGTTTGCTGGGGCTGACGCTCGGCGCGGCGCCGGCGCGCGCGGCTTCGCAGATCGCCGACCATTTGCAGTCGATCGCCGAGGCGGCCTTCGTCGCCGGCGACTACGAACGGGCCTACCGCTATTTCGAGCTGGCCTTCGTCGAGGATTCGTCCCGTACCGACAACCTGCACCGGCAGGCGCTGTGCGCCGAACAGCTCGGCCAATATCCCAAGGCCGAGGCCCTGCTGCGGCAGGTGCTGTTGCGCCCCGACGCGCGGCCGGACGCGCATTTCGACCTGGCGGTCGCGCTGTACATGCAGCGGCAGTATCGCGAGGCGCTGGAACAGCTCGAGGCCGCGCGGCAGCTCGGCGTGCAAACCGCGACCCTCGATTACTACCAGGGCGCCTGCCAATTCCGGTTGGGCCAATACGAGGAAGCCTACGCGCCGTTGTCGCGGGCGTACGGCACGTTGCCGCAACAGCCCGGCTGGTTGGGCTATTACCTGGGCGGCACCGAACTGGCGCTGGACAAATACCAGGAAGCGATTTCCTATCTCGAACCGGCTTATCAAAGCACGCCGCCAGGCGAGTTTCGCGATCACATCGGCCGCCTGCTGGCCCAGGCCCGCGACAAGCAGGCCCACTCGCGCTGGTGGAGCCTCGCCCTCCGGCTGGGCGGCGCCCACGATTCCAACATCTTCTACGAACCCGACGATTACGGCACGCCCTCCGACCGCAACGGCTGGTACGGCTACGCCGACGCCGACGCGGCGCTGTATCCGCTGCGCCGCGAGGCCGGAAGCATCGGCATCGGCTATCACTTTTATCAAAGCGTGTACTTCGAAAAGTCGTCCGACGAACAATTTTCCAATTACAACCTGACGACCCACGCGCCGCGGGTGGAAACCTCGTTGCGGCTGGCGTCGGGCAAGGTACCCGTCTACCTGAGCGCCGACTACGAATACACGCGGGCCATCCTCGGCGGCGAGCACTACCAGGACGCCCACATCGTGACGCCGGGGCTGTCGATTGCCGAGCGGCACTGGACGGCCACCCGCCTCGGGACGCGGTTGGAAAGCAACCGCTTCCCCGATTTCAACCAGCGCGACGCCTTCTACGCCGCGCCGTCGCTGGCCCAGTTGTTCACCTTCTTCGCCAAGGGCGACGGCCGGCTCTACGTCGAGGCCAGCTACGAACACAACGACGCCGAGGCCGACACCTTCAGCTATCGCGGCGTCGGCGGCTACGTGGCGACCAACCTGCCGCTTTACGGGCCGCTGAGCCTGCTGGCCGGTACGCGGTATCGCTACCTCGATTACCTGAGCGAGGTCGAACAACGCATCGACCGGAAGATCGTCGTCGACGCGGCGCTGCGCGTCCAAGCCACGAAGTGGTTCGATACGACGCTCGGCTACCGCTTTCAGAACAACACCAGCCTGGAAAACTACTCCTACGAAAAGCATCTCTTTTACGGCGAGGTGGGCGTGAGTTTCTAGTTTGCCCTTTCCTTGGAGGGAATATGAATTGGAAAAACATGTTCCTGGCGGCCGTTATTCTCTTTGCGCTGCTGATCGCTTTCTTCGCCGCTTCCTGCGAACAAAATGATCACGACGATGACAATTCGTCGCCCGCATGTCAGCCGACTTGTTGGCAAAACAGCCCAGAACAGGCGACGGGCTCGTTGCCGCAGGTGGAAGAGTGGGCCGCGGCCTGCGAACAGGCGGACTCGGGGTGCGCGGACACCCCGTGCGTGACGACGTACCTCGAATTTTTCGAGGCCCCGGAGAATTTGCGTTACGCGGTGCAATGCGAATCGGGCGTTTCGCCGGCTCTCGAAACGCTTTACGACGGCTGCTACGGCGACGAGGGAACGGTGATCTATCTCTGGCTCGGCGCCGCCTACGGATTCCTCGTCGACACCAATTGCCGCTCGTGCGGCCAGCCGGAAAATCGCGCGCCGACGGGCTGGGCGAACGCGCCGGGCGATCCGCAGGAATGGGCCGGCCAGTTTACCTGGGACGAGGAAAAAATCGCCGCTGTGCTGGCGCACGAAATCAGCGACCTGCCGTGCGAACAAATCACCGATTATCAACAATGCGTTCGCGCCTTCATTCCGCCTTACACGCATTGCGTGCCCGATCCGTTCTCGCTCGCTAACGGCAAGGTGCAATGCGGCGCCGCCGACGAACCCTTCGATCGCGAAAGCGGATGGCGCGAATTCGTCGCCGGCGAGTGTCAGGAATAACGCCGAACCGAGTTGACCCGCCGCGCCGAAAGCCCAATGATTTCCTCATGGGGAAGGGCCTTTGCGGATTGCTGCTCGTTTTGTTGGCGGCCTGGCCGGCCTTCGCGGCGGAGGAATCCGCGTCGCCGGCGGCCGTTCCGGAAGCCTTTCCCTACGTGCCGCCGTCCGACCGCCTGCCGCCGGGCATCGACGCCGAGCCGGAAGCGGTCGCGGTTACCGATGAACCGCCGGTCTGGTACCGGTGGCGGCCGCCGGCCGATTTCGGGCCGGGCAGTTACCGGCGCGGCGGTGTCCGCTTGCTGAGCGTCAAGACGCCTCGTTTCCGCATCGAATTGCAGGCGGGCATGCAGGAGTTCACGCGCAATCCCGACAAGCTGATCGCGGAAGCCCAAGGGTCGTTCAATTACCCGATCGTGCCGCTGGGCGCCGAATTGCTCCTGCGCGAAAAAGACGACGGCCTCGGTGTTCTGCTCTGGGCCAGTTCCCTGCTGCAATGGTATCGGATCGTTTACGTGACGGTGTTCTTCGACTGACCGGAAAAATCATTGATCACCAGTTTCAATTGCCGGGCCGGCGAATGGGTTTTACTTTACCGGGCCGATCCGAATAAAATCAGGCTCCCACGACGGCGCACCGATAAAAGTTGTTTTCAATTGGGAGGTTGGTTGAATCATGGATGGGATCGACTGGACGAGGGTGTTTGACGCTTTCGGCGATTGCGTCATCACCACCGATGAAAAATATTGCATCACTTCCTGGAACCAGGCGGCGGCGACGCTGTACGGCATTCCGGCGGCCGAGGCGATCGGCCGGCCGATCGAAACCCTAGTCGAAATCGAAAACGCTCCACTCCCGCGCGCGGCAATCCGCGACCGGGTCGAAACCCAGGGTTTCTGGCGCGGTGAGGCGATCCATCGAACCGGCAACGGCCGCCGGGTCTGGGTGGATTGGACCATCAGCCGTCTGGGCGCCCCGAAGCAGCCGTTTCGGGGCTCCGTGGCGGTGGCCCGTGACATCACCGAAAAAAAACAGGTGGAGGAAAGAAACCGCTTTTTATCGATGGTGCTGGATCAGATTCAGGACCGGGTGGCCGTCACCGATCTGACGGGCCGCGTCACTTACGTCAACGACGCCGAATGCCGGATGCTCAAGCGGTCGCGCGAGGAATTGATCGGCCAAAGCGTGCAATCGTTCGGCGAGGATCCGGCGCAAGGCGCCACCCAGCGGGAAATCATCGACGGCACGCTCACGCAAGGCGAATGGCGCGGGGAGGTCGTGAATATCGCGGCGGACGGCGAGGAAATCATTATGGATTGCCGGACGCGACTGGTTAACGACGAAGCCGGCCGGCCGATCGCCATGTGCGGGATTTCGACGGATGTCACCGAACGGAGAAGGGCGGAGCGGCGGCTGCGCGAAAACGAGGAGCTTTTCCGGCTGATTTTCGATCAATCGCCCGTCGGTGTGGTCATTGTCGGATTGAACTTTCGTTTTATTAATTGCAATCAAGCTTTTTGCCGTTTTACCGACTACAGCGAAGCCGAATTGTTGGAAAGAAGTTTCGGCGATATCACTCATCCGGAACACCGCGAAGCCGACATCGCGCAGATCAGGCGGATTCTGGCCGGTGAATCGGATCATTACGAAACGGACAAACGCTACATCCGCAAGGACGGCGGCGTCACCTGGGGCCATCTGTCGGTTTCGTTGATTCGCACCGCGGACGGCCGGCCGCTACACTTTGTTTCGCTGATTCAGGACATCAACAAACGCCGCAAGGACGAGGAGGAATTGCGGCAGCGGGCCGAAGAACTGCGCGAAAGCGAGGAACGTTACCGCCTGCTGTTCGAGGGCATGCTCGACGGCTTCGCCCTCCACGAAATCATTCTCGACGAAGCCGGCCGGCCGTGCGATTACCGGTTCCTCGAGGTGAACCCGGCGTTCGAACGGCTGACCGGGCTGAAGCGCGAGCAGTTGATCGACAAGCGGGTCCGCGAGGTGCTGCCCGGCACCGAAGAGTATTGGATCCAGACCTACGGCGAGGTCGCGCTGACCGGCGTCCCGCGCCAATTCGAGAACTATTCAGGCGATCTCGACCGCTACTACGAGGTCCTCGCCTACCGGCCGAGCCCGCATCGTTTCGCCGTCATTTTTTCCGATATCACCGCGCGTAAAAAAGCCGAAAAAGCCTTGCGCGAAAGCGAGGAGCGTTTCCGCATCGCCTCCGAAAACGCCGGCGACGTCATCTACGAACGCAACCTGGCCACCGGCGTGGCGGAATTCTTCGGCGATGTCGACGGCCGCCAAGGCTACGAGCCCGGCGGTTATCCGCGCACCTTCGACGGCTGGTTCGAGTTGGTGCATCCCGACGATCGGTCCAACCTCGGCGAGCCGGTCCGGCAGGCGATGGTCGAACGCAAACCGTTCGCCATCGATTACCGGTTGCGCCGCCGGGACGGCTCGTACACGGAATGGATCGATCGCGGCCGCTTCGTGTACGACGAAAACGGCACGGCGATCAAAATCATCGGCGCCGCCACCGACGTTTCGGAAAAACGGAAGGTCGAACGCGAAAACCTGAAGCTGGAGGAGCAACTGCGGCAGGCGATGAAAATGGAATCGGTCGGCCGCCTTGCCGGCGGGGTGGCGCACGATTTCAACAACCTGCTCACCGGCATCAAATGCTACTCCGAAATGATCCTGACCTCCGTCGCGGAATCCGATCCGCTTTACGAGGACGTGAACGAAATCCACGAGGCGGCCGAGCGGGCCGCCTATCTGACCGCGCAACTGTTGGCGTTCAGCCGGAAACAGATCATCGAACCGAAAATCCTCGATCTGAACGAGCTGCTGGCCGGCACCGTCAAGATGCTGCAGCGCCTGATCGGCGAGGACATCGACCTGCTTTTCCGGCCGGCCGACGATCTGGGGCGCATCCTGGCGGACCCGCACAAAATCGAACAGGTGTTGATCAATCTGGCGGTCAACGCGCGGGACGCCATGCGGGGCGGCGGCAAGCTGACGATCGAAACCGCGAATGTCGAAATCGACGAGGACTATTGCCGGGTTCACCTGGACGCCGGTCTCGGTCAATACGTCATGTTCGCGATCAGCGACAACGGCTGCGGCATGACGGCCGAAGTCCAGCAACACTTGTTCGAGCCGTTCTATACCACCAAGGAAAAGGGGGAGGGCACCGGGCTGGGTTTGTCGATGGTCTACGGCATCATCCGCCAGAGCGGCGGCTTCATCAATGTCTATTCCGAACCGAACGTCGGGACGACCTTTAAAATATTCCTGCCCCTGGCGGAAGGCGAGTTGGCGCCGCGGAAAAAACGGACCCTGGAGGAACAACCGCCGGGCACCGGCACCATTTTGCTGGTCGAGGACGAACCGATCGTGCGCAACCTGGCCAAACGGATTTTGGAAAGCCAGGGATACCGGGTGTTGGCGGCGGGCGGCGGCGGCGAAGCCTATCTGCTGGCGAAAGACGCCGGCCTGGCTATCGACCTGCTCTTGACCGACGTCATCATGCCCAACATCAACGGGCGGCAGTTGTACGAAAGCATCAAAGTCTTGCGCCCGAACCTCAAAGTATTGTACATGTCGGGCTACACCGAAAACGTCGTGGCCCACCACGGCGTGCTCGACCCCGGCGTGCAGTTCATCAACAAGCCGTTTTCGGTCGAATCCCTCGCCCGCAAGGTCCGGGAAGTGCTGAGCGAACAATGATCGAAGGCCGCGCCGCCGGCGCGGTGGAGGATAAGTCGATGAAAACGTGGATCGAGTGGCTCGTTAATTCACTTCAATGAAGCGCGCGTCGGGAGGCCGGTCCGGCCTCCGATGCCGCTTCCTCACTCGGGATTCGCCGCGCCTGACCCCGTCACTCCGGGTCCGGCGGCGAACCGCCGGACAGCAGGAGGTACGGGATGACGGAAAACAAGTATTACCCCATGTGGAAACGGTTGGGGCTGGATCTGCCGGCCCATGACGCCTTGCTCGCAATGTTGGGCGAAGGGTATCAGGCGACGTTTCTCACCCAGCAAAACCGGCCGAAGGGAATGGAATACTTCGACTTTGTGATGAGCGAGGTGCACGGCCTGCGCATCCAGGAACTCATGGAGGCGAAAGACCAGGGTCGCAAGGTGATCGGCAGCTATTGCGTCTTCGTGCCCGAGGAGCTGGTGCTGGCGGTGGACGGCGTGCTGGTCGGCCTGTGCGCCGGCGCGGAATACGGTTTCGACCAGGCCGAGCGACTGTTGCCGCGCAACACCTGCTCGCTGATCAAGGGCGCGTTCGGTTTCGCCCTCGGCCGCGTCTGCCCGTACCTGGCTGCCGCCGATACGGTGGTCGGCGAGAACACCTGCGACGGAAAGAAAAAGGGCTATGAAATTCTGCGCGACTACGTCAACGACTTGTACGTCATGGACATGCCGCAACAGAAAACCGCCGCCGGCCGGGCGGTGCTCAAAGCCGAATACGAAAGATTCGCCCGGCGGCTGGAGGAACTGAGCGGCAAGATCATCACCGTCGAAAACCTGCGCCGCGCCATCGGCATCGTCAACGACAAGCGCCGCGCCGTGCACCGACTGGCGCGGTTGCGCGCCGCCGACCCGGCCCCCATCTCCGGGCTCGACGCCCTGCTCGTCAACCAGGTCTTTTTCTACGACGATCCCGTTCGCTTTACTGGCGCGGTGAACAAAATCTGCGACGAACTCGAGGCCCGCATCGCGGCCGGCGCCGGCGTCGCGCCAAAAGGAACGCCGCGGCTGGTCGTTTCCGGCTGCCCGATGGCGGTGCCGAATTGGAAAATCCTGACGATCGTCGAGGGCGGCGGCGCGGTGATCGTCGGCGAGGAATCGTGCGTCGGCGAACGGGGGACGCAGTTTCTCACCGCGGAGACGGGCGGCTCGATCGCCGAACAGATGGAAGCGATCGTCGACCGCTACTTCCAGATCGATTGTGCGGTCTTCACGCCCAATCCGACGCGGCTGGAGCACGTGGAACGCATAGCGAAGGATTACGGCGCGCACGGCGTGATTCAGTACAACCTGCAATTTTGTGGGCCTTACCAGATCGAGGCGGGTCCGGCCGGGCGGGCGCTGCAAGAACGCGGCGTCCCGACCCTGCGCCTCGACACCGAATACAGCATGGGCGATGCGGAACAGATCCGCACCCGCGTCGAGGCGTTCGTCGAACAGATTAAAAGTTGATCCGCCTGAAAAAACGCGGCCGGGCTGCGCGCCCGGCCGCGTAGCCGACCGCTAGTCCACTGTAGGAGCGGCGCCCACCGGAATCCACACCGGGAGCGCAAGCGACCTGACTATTGTAAGAGCGACTTCCCAGTCGCGATTAAAACCCTCGCCGTCATTCCGTGCGTAAGCCGGAAACCACACCGCCACCCACCAATCCGTCATGCCGAACTTGTTTCGGCATCTGGGCTTTAAACCCTGAAACAAGTTGAGACAGGTGATGATTGGTGTCCGCTCGGCATGGCCATCGATCCGGACGGATCGAAGACCATGGCACCCTGCTGAGCCGGGATTAAGCGAGCCGCGGGGGTTAGGCGGGAAAAGCCTGATCTCTAGCCGGCTACGCGCCCGGCTTGATTTTTTTCCACTCTTGGGACGGCGCCGGTTTTTTCTTGCCGACGCTCAGCGAGCGCGACAGGGACAGGCCGACGAAGAGGTAGGCGAGGTTGGTGGCGTCGGCCAAGGGCGTGAATTTGTCCACGGCGAAATCGAGGTGGTAGAGCATCAGCAGCACGCCGCCGCCGATGCCGACGACGCCGCAGAAAAAGCCGATCAGGCCTTTGACCGGCGAATCGGGGCCGCCGGTGAGCCGGACGGCCAGGCCCACCACCAGGCCGATCGGCACCGCCGGCCAGAACTGCGGCGCGCCGCTCCAGCGAAACCACAGATCCCAACCGAACGCGCCCAGCACGGCGACGATCAAGCCGACCGCCAACGCCGGCAGTTTCCCGCTGACCGCCGTTTCCGGCCCGATCGGTCGCGGCTGATCCAGCAGCGCGCGGTTCGCCGTGCAGACCGGGCATTCGATTTGATTTTCGGGCAACTTGCGGTTGCAGTTCGGACAGCGCATGAAAACCTCGTTTCCGGCCCGTTCGCCTTGGTCGCCAGCATACCAAAAAAGACCGCGCTTAAAAAACCGGGGCCCCCGCGGGGGCCCCGGCGTTACGGCGGTGGCGGCGTTTAGCGGGCGATTTCGTCCGGCGGCAGCAGCGAGCGCCAGTTGGTGATATCCAGGTCGTCGACCGTCAGCGCGCGCGAGCCCTTCACTTCGACGAGGCTGCCGAACAGGCCGATCCAATCCATCGCCGCGCCGACCTTCTTGAAGGCTTCCACGTTCAGGGTGAAGCCTTCGAACGAGGGGATGGGGAACTCCTCGAGGATGCTGCCCAGCAGCATGGGCACGAGGGTTTCGACCAGGGTCGGCAGGAAGGTTTCGAACAGGTCCTCGTTGGCGCGAATGCCTTCCTTCACCTCGTACAAGTCGCTGTACATCTCGATTTCGCCGAAGGTCACCGAAATGTACTGCTGGCCGTCGGCGCCGTCGGCGATGTTGATGTCCGTCGGCAGGTAGATGGCCATGGAAATCTTCGCCCAGGTTTCGTCCTGCGAGGAGAATTCGAGGGTGAAGTCGCCGAGCTGGATTTCGGTGGCCAGGCCCTTGGCCGGATTGATGATGAACGCCGGCGGCAACGGCGGCCGCATCTTGAGGATGACCGGTTCATTCATCCCGTATTCGGCCCAGAGGCCCGGGAAGAAGACGCCCAGGGCGCCGGTGGTCAGCTCGAAGCCGCTGATGCCGAACTGTTCGAGGGTTTCCTCGTCCAGATCGAGGCTGAGCAAGCCGCTGCGGTAGATGACGTAGAGCAGGCGGTTGATGACGTCGTCGCTGAGCAGGACGCCGAAGTCGTAGGGCGTCGTGGTGCCGGGAACGTTCGGGCCCAGGGTCGGCGCCGGATTGTTGGTGTACAGCGAACCCGGCAGGTTGACCACGTGCGGTCCGGGCGCCCAGCCGCCGTCGCCGTAGGAGATATCGGTGCGCAGCCACAGATCGGCGCCGTAGGTCGGATTGAAGGACACCGAGCTGAAATTGGCGGCCATCAGGTAATTGAAACCGCCGAAGGCGAAGTCGAACGAAAGGTCGAGCTGTTGCAACGCCAATTGGATGAACGGCGGCACCAGCGTCATGATCGTGTCTTCGATGAAGCCCTGGAGCAGGCTCGTGGCGAAGCTGTTGATGAGGTTTTCGAGCAGCCAGCTCAGCACGTCGCCGAAGAGTCCTTCGTCGATGCTCACCTGGATGGTGTCCCAGGTGGAGGCGACGTTGGCCAGGGTCACCTGCAGATCGCCGTTGACGTCGGCCGAGACGAGCAGGTCGGCGTCCAGATGGAACCACGGCACCGTGATGGCGAAATTCGTCGTCGATTTTTGCGGCCGGCCGGATTTATCGAAGAATTCGTAAACCAGGTGCCCGTTGGCCACCAGGTTGGTGGTGCTGCCCAGCAAGTGGATCCCGCCGTTGATGACGGACAACTCGGTGTTGATCGGCGCGAAGCTGACGCTGTCGATCCAGGCCTCGCCGTGGAAGATCTGCACGCCCCACAGTTCGTAGGTTTCATTGAAAATCGACAGCGGGAACAAGCCGCCGATCGCTTCGCCGATGGTGCTGGCGATGAGTTCCTCGATGATCGGCTCGAGCGAATCGAGCCCGGTTTGGTTGAGGTGGGCGCTGATGGCCTGATCCAGTGTCGCGCCGTTCGCCAGGTAGGTCGGCGCGAACATGGCCGATGCGGTGGCGTAGGATTCGTTGCCGAAATTGTCGACCGCCCGCACCACGAAGGTGTTCAGGCCGTAATACAACGTAAAATTCTTTTGAAAGCGGCCCAGGTAGTCGAACGAAACCGACTGGTCGTTGATGTACAGTTCCTCGACTTCCCCGTATTCGTCGGTCACCGTGCCCTGGACGTTGAGCGCGCTGGTACTGGTGATGAACTGGCCGCGTTCCGGGCTGGTGAGGTTGATGATCGGCGGGTACGGATCGGTGACCGAAAGAATTTCCTGATCCTGCCGGACGTGTCCCTGGTACGTCGCGGTGGCCGTGACGATGATGTCGCCGGCGATGGCCGGCGTGATCGTGTTGTCGAGAATGGTGACGCCTTCGCTCGGCTGCGTGGTCAGTTCCATCTGCTCCAATTCGCTGATCGGGTTGCCGTATTCGTCTACCACGTTGACGGTCGCCGTCGACGATTCCAGCACCACCACCGGGTTCGGATCCAGCGTCAGCGCGATGCCGTCCACCGCCCCCGGCTCCACCGTGACGTGATCGCTGCCGCTCTTCTGTGTGCCCACCGCTGTGCCGATGATTTCGATGTTGCCGGCGTGCGTCAGGGTGATTTCGGAACCTTCGATCGTCGCGCCGTCGGGCGGATTGACCGAATAGGTGACCGGCCAATCGATGACCTGGTTGTTCGAATCATAGACCGTCGCCGAGCAGGTGACCGTTTCGCCGGCGGTGATCGTCGACGGATTGCATTCGACCGTGACGCGTTTGATGGTCGGGTTGATGCCGACCACCACGAAATCCGAACCGGTGACCGTGAAGCCGTCCACCTCGCCGGTGGCGATGACCTCGAACTGGCCGGCCTGGGCGAAGGTGAGAACGTTACCGTTGATCGTCACGCCGGTGGTCGGATCGGTCGACAGGGTGACCGAGGTTTGTGAGGTTACGTCCTGGCCGTCGGCGTCGTAAACGACCCAACTGGCGGTGACCTGACCGCCCGCGTTGATGCTGCGGCTCGACAGGGTCACCTGAATATAGCCGTGATAATTCTCCATCGTGTTGCCGAAATTGACGGATTTCTTTTCTAGGTTGCCGCTGTAGTAGCCCGAGGCGGTCAGCTTGTGCGGCCCTTCGGCCATGTTCAGGACGTTGCCGTAAAAAATGCCGCCCGTATAAACGAGTTGATCGAGCACCGAGGTGCCGTCGATCGCGATATCGGGATTTTCGGGCGTGCCCAGGTACTGCACGTGCACGAAAACGACCGGGCCGACGATGATCTGCCCTTCGGTGGGCGCTTCGATGACGATGTTGTTGGACGGAACGGTGTCGTCGTCGTCGGTCTGGTCGTCGTCGGACTGGTCGTCGTCGCCGCCGCCGCCGTTGTCATCGTCGAGCAAACCCGAGTTGTCGTCGTCGTCGATTCCGGTGCGGGCCTGGCTTTCGCCGCTGTTGCTGCACCCGGTAATCAGCAGGAGGAGAAGCAAAGCAAAAGGAAGCAAGCGATAGATATCTTTACGCGGCATGGTTCCGACTCCTTCCGTCCCCCGGAGAATGCACAATCTCCCAAGCCATTTTATCATTGAATTAATTTCGGGCGCAAGTTTGCTCGCGGATACAATTCAGGCAATGGATAACGGCAATTATTCGGCGGGCGGCTCTTCTTCCGCCTCGGGAGAGCCCTCTGCTTCCGGCGGCGGCGTTTCGCCGGGTTCCGGCACGGGATTGATCAGCCAACCGGCATCGGCGTCGAAGTGCAAGTCCTGTTTATCGACGCGCAACGTCAGATCGTGCAGGAAACCCTTGCGGATGGTGATGTCGCCTTCCAAGCAGGCGCCGGACGGCAGCTTGCCGAACAGCGCCTCGCCCTTTTCCTGCGGGCTGGGCAACGGCGGCAGAACGACCCGTTTTTTCTCGGCGTTTTCAATCACGAGCTTGTAGCGGTCGGAAAACAAAACCTTGTGCGTTTGAACGAGTATGCCGTTGAAATGATAGGTGCCGTCCACGTTCAATTCGGTGCTGTAGTTGCTCATGCTGTAGAAATGGCCGATGAGCAAACCGACCAGGACCAAGGCCACCAGAAAGGCGCCGAGACAACCCAACGAACCGGGAATGGTCCGCCGGGGCGGTTTTACCTCCGGCGCATCCATCCGCGGAAAGCCTTCGGGCCGCTCGCTCGTTTCCATCGCGGGTTCCTTGTCTGAACGTCTTGTTTTTGGTTTCAACCGAACATAACACAGTCGATTTCGAAAACAAGCAGGGACATTTTTCAGGAGGCCGGCTCGATGACGTGGTTCAGAAAGCCGCGGGTGGAACGTCGCGACCTTCGCCCGGGGCCAGGGTGAAAAAGCGTTCGGGCGGAACGCCGTACTGTTCCCGCGCTTTTCGCAGGTCGGCCACGGGCTGATCCTGCGCGTCGTCCGCCAGCCGGAACGTGCCGAAATGAATGCCCAGGCTCGCGGCCGCGCCCAATTCCCGCGAGGCTTTGACCGCTTCCCCCGGATTGATGTGCATCTGCCGCATGAACCAGCGCGGCTCGTAGGCGCCGATCGGCAACAGGGCCAGCCGCGGCGCGCCGAGACGTTCGCGGATTTGCCGGAAGTGCGAGGCGTACCCGGTATCGCCGGCGAAATAGATGCCGCCGGCGGCGCTTTGCAGGAAAAATCCGCCCCACAGGGTTTGGAAATGATCGGTCATGCTGCGGCCGGTGAAATGCTGGGCGGGAACGAAGGTGATCGCCAGGCCGCCCGGCCCGGCGGTCCGTTGCCACCAATCAAGGGCCGTGACCTTCGCCAAACCTTTTTTCGCCAG
Organism: Myxococcales bacterium; assembly: GCA_012517325.1. Lineage (NCBI taxonomy): Bacteria > Pseudomonadati > Myxococcota > Myxococcia > Myxococcales > Myxococcales bacterium. The sequence continues at coordinate 16,461 of JAAYVF010000001.1, forward strand.
GTAACGGTCGTTTCCCAGGCCGGTGAAAATCGGCGGATTCCAGCGGTCGCGCAGTTGCCGCAGGGTCGGCAGGTCCAGGTGATCGTAATGGTTGTGGCTGAGCAGAATCGCGTCGATCGGCGGCAGATCGGCCAACCGGATGCCGGGCGAATGGGCGCGTTTCGGCCCGGCCCACGAGACCGGCCCCGCGCGTTCGGACCAGATCGGATCGGTCAGAATGTTCAAGCCGTCGAACTGCAACAAAACCGTGGAGTGATTGACGAACGTGACACGCAGTTCTCCGGCGGCGACCCGCGCCGGCGGCGGCGGTCCGGGCGGCAACTCGACGTAACCGCGCCAGGCGCCGGGCTCGCGGGTGAATTGCCACTTCACCATGTCGGTGAAGCCGTGGAGGTGATCGTCGATTTCCGGGTTGAAGAATTTCTTGCCGTCGAAATGATCGGTGTTCATGGCGGATTCCGCTCGGATGAATTCAACAATGGCGGTAAAAGCGAAGGCAACGGCGAGACCGATCAGCGTCAGTCGGAAAATCGCCCGGCGGCGTCGTCGCGGTTGTCGGTTGTTTTCCATGGCCGTTCATCGTTTCCTCGGCAACTTCGCCGGCGGATCACCGTCGATCCCCCGGCGTTGTCGCCCTCTATTGTAACCATGTTTTTACCGAGGTCGATCGTGCAAGCTTGCGGAATTGAATACCACGGTCGAGTTAAAAACCATGATCGCGCAGCAATTGCGCGATGTCGCCGTAAAACGTCAGTTGGTCGAAATTCGCCAAGCCCAGGGGTTGGCCGATAATCGACCAGTGATCGGCCGACTCGATGCCCATTTCGATGCCGTAGGCGCCGCTGGCCGTCGGCACCACGCCGTCGTTGGCGCCGTCGACCAATTCCAACAACCAATGCGTCGGCTCGAGCAGGAAAAAGCAATTGTCCGCGGCGTCGGTCTGATAGGAAATGTACGTGACGCGCGGGTCGTCGGGATTGGCCGGGTTGAATTCGTTTTGCACGTAATCGTGCGATAGTTGCACAATGCCGTCCCAGTCGAGGCCGAGCATGTTCATGATCCAATCGATGATGTCCTGCCCGAAGCCCGGGATGACGCCCATCACGACGTCGGACAGCCCCGTGCCCTGGTGCGGCGTCGCCACCGTGACCAAAGCCCCGACGCGATCGCCCCAGCCGAGAGTCGAAATCATATAACGCGCGTCGAGCCCACCCTGGCTGTGGGCGATGATATTGATTTTTTGATTCGGCCCGTAAGCGGCGTTGATTTTTTCGACCCACTCGCCGGCGCGTTCCTCCATCGAATTCACCGGGGAAACCGCCGGTTCGATGACCGTGTAGCCCTTCGCCGTCAGGTCGTCCACCACGCCGGCGAAATAGGAAAACGCTCCCAGGTCGCCCCACCCGAAGAAGCCGTGCATCAACACGATGGGGTATTTGGTTCCCGGAGTATCGGGTGTCGTGTCGTCGTCGTTGTCGTTATCGTCATTGTCGTCGTTGTCGTTGTCGTTGTCGTTGTCGTCGTCGTCGTCCGCGGCGGGCGACGTGTCGTCATCGGCGGCGGCATCATCGTCGTCGCCTTTATTGGCGGTGCCGCAGGCGATCAGCAGGAAGAGGGAAAGCAGGGCAAGCAGAATGCGAATGGACCAGCGGCTCATGGATGTACTCCTCGATGATTCCCGGTCGCGATTATCGCAGAATCCCTTTTTCGTGTAAAAGCCTCACCGGAGGCGAATCAACACCTCGTGGCGGAACGGCGGCGCGAGGTCCGCGCGCGCCAGTTCCTCGGCCAGCGCCGCCGTGTAGCGGTCCAGAATCTCCTGGACGCCCGCGACGGCTTCCGGCTCCACCTGGGCCGCCACCCAGGCGGCGAATTGCCGTTGCGCCTTCGCGGAAAAAGCCGGCCGGACACGGCGGTTGACTACCAGGCGGGCCAGGGCCGCCAGATCCGGCGGCGTCAGCGGCGTCAGCGACGGCGTCCGGCCCAGCAGATCGTGGCAGCGGAACGTATTGAACAAAACCCGGAAGCTGAGATCCGCCGCCATTGGCAGATTGGTGCCGTCGAGGTCGAGAGTTTTTACGGTTTCAGGCGTAATGCCCAGCCGCGTCGCCAAAAGATCGACCAGCCGCTCGAGGCGCGCCAGCCGGGCCAGCGTTTCATCGACCTGCCGCCGTTCCGTCCAGAGCAGCGCCTCGTTGTCCGCGAACCGGACCGGTTCGGGCTGGAGCAAACCCGCCAGCAGTTCGCCCTCGGGGCCGTCGAGCAGCAAGGCCGCCGCGTTCCGGCGATCGAGCGCCACGCGCGGCAGGAGTTGCCGCGCCTGTTTGACCGTCTGCAACACCAGGGTGCGGCCGATCTTGTGCAAGTCGATGATCCGGCGGTGCAGCAGCAAGTCGCGCGCCTGCTCGAGATTGTCTCCGGTCAGGTATTCCAGGCTGATGCTGATATACCCGTCGGTGCGGCTGACGAGCCGGCGCACTTTTTCCAGCTCGAAAAACGGCGTCCGATCGGCGATGACCGCCATGTTGGCCAGCCCCATGATTTCAACCGAAACTTCCTCGCGACCGTCGAACGGCCGGGCCAACACCCGGCGCAGCAGGGTTTCGGGATGTTCGTAGCGGATCAGGTATTGCGAACTGGCAAACACCGCCTCCGGATTTTCGGCGGTGGCCGGCGGCGCGATTTTCTCGGCCGGCCGGAAGCGTTCGAGATCCACCGTGGCGAGAATCTCGATCGCGGCGTGGTATTCGGGAAAGCCGCGGCTTTCCAGGCGGCCGACGCGTTCCTGGTAGGCGCTTTCCTCCACCTCGGGGCCGGCTTCCCAGTAGATCGCTTCCAGCAGTTCGAGAAACAGATCGAGATCCAGGCGGCTGAGCCGGAGGAGCAGGGCGTTGATCAGCCGGCTGATTTCCCGGTTGCAGGTGAATTGGATCAGGTGCCGGCCGTCGGGGGTCAGCAGGGTCAGGCCGTCCTGGACGATCTCGTCGTCGGGGTTGTCGAGTTTCAGTACCCGCAGATGCCGATAGAAAAAGGCGACCAGCAGCGACAGGTCCATGCGGCGGAAGTTGCGCACGAACGCGTCGTCCTCCAGTTCGTTGACCAGGAGAAACCAGGTGCGGGCCTTGTGGACATTGAGCCGGTCGCGATCCCAGCAATCGAGGTCGATGAAGCTCTGCACCTGTTCGGGCGAGGCCAGTTCCAACAAGATCAACGCGTCCTCGGGCCCGAGTTCCATCATCATCAGGTACAGGCTTTCCGCCGGCAGATGAATGACGACTCGGCCCGGTTGCGGGTGTTCCAGCAGCAGGTTGAAGGCGTCGGTCGCGTTCAGGCCGGCGAGAAGCCTGGCGCCTTCCTCCGGCCGGCTGGCGGCCATGCGGGCGTTGAGATCGTGGACGGCGGGTTTTTTGGTCATCGGCTCGTTCGCGGCCTCCGCGGTTGAGGATTCATTGTATAACCGGCGCGGCCGGCTGGCCACGCCGCGCGGTCAACTCTCGTCGAATTCTCCCTGCTTGCCCTCGATGAACGCGCGGATGAACGGATGGGGGGACCGGCGGATTTCGTCGGGCGTGCCTTCCAACAGGATTTTACCGTGGAACAGCACGGCGATTTTGTGGGCGATGCGCAGCGCCGCTTCGACGTCGTGACTGATGATGAAGTTGGTCAGGTTGAATTTTTGCTGCGTCGCGACGATCAGGCGGTTGATGCTGTCGGTCATCAGCGGATCCAGGCCGCTGGTCGGTTCGTCGTACAGCACGACGTCCGGTTTGCGCACGATGGCGCGCGCCAGGCCGACGCGCTTGCGCATGCCGCCCGACAGCTCCGAGGGCATTTTGTGCTCGATGCCCGACAACCCGACCGCTTCCAGCGCTTCGGCGACGCGGGCGCGGATTTCGTCCGGCTTGAATTTGGTATGTTCGACCAGCGGAAAGGCGATGTTCTCCCAGACGCTCATCGAATCGAAGAGGGCGCCGTCCTGAAACAGCACTCCGAACCGGGCGCGTACGCGGTTGATGGCCTGGTCGTCCAGCGTCGTGATGTCCTCGCCGTCGATCAGCACCTGGCCGGAATCCGGCTTGAGCAGGCCGATGATGTGTTTGAGCGTCACCGACTTGCCGCTGCCGCTGCGGCCGAGCAGCACGGTGATCCGGCCCGCCTCGATTTCCAGGTCGAGCCCGTCAAGGATCGGCTGGCCCCGGAAGGCCTTGTGAACGTCGACCAGCCGGATCATGCGGGGCTCACAGGCAGCGCGCCAGCACGTCGACGAGGTCCATCACGTCGACCCGCTCGTCGGCCTTCTGGAACGACCGCATGCAGGTCGGACACGCCGTCACCAGCGTCTTCTTCTCGCCGTCGTTGACCTCGTGCAGGCGCTCGCGGGCGATCTCGCGCGTCATCACCGGGTTGGTGGTCGGAATGGCGCCGCCGCCGCCGCAGCAGTAGGAATGTTTTTCCTTCCAACTGAATTCGATCAGCGGTTCGCGGCAGACCTCGTTGAGCAGTTTACGCGGCTGTTCGAAGACGCCGAGATAGCGGCCGAGGTAGCACGGATCGTGATAGATGACCCGCCGCGCGAACGGCCGCCGCACCGGCAGCTTGCCTTCCTCGACCAGCGGCGCGAGAAATTCGGTCAGGTGGTAGATCCGCTCGGTGAGCTGCACGCCGACCTCGGGCAGCCGCGCCTTCAGCGCCCAGGCGCAGCTCGGGCAGCCGGTGATGATCACCTTGGCGCGGCCGAGCTTTTTGCCCAGCACTTCGGCGTTTTTTTTGAAATCGTCCAGATACCCGGTGTCGTACAACGGAATGCCGCAGCACGGCGTTTCCGCGTCGTAGCAGGCGACGTAGTTGACGTCCATCGCCTCGAGCACCTTGAAGGTGTTCTTGATCGTCTGCGGGTAGTTGTAGATCAGCGAGCAGCCGGGGAAATAGACCACCTGGGCGTCGGCGTTGAACAGCGAAGCGGGCAGCGTCGAGCGCAGCCGGGCCGCGAGATCGTCGCCGAACGGGTTTTGCTGTTCGCGGAAAAAGTGATGGAACTCGACGACTTCCTGCGGCTGGATCTTCTGCCGGACGGCTTCGTTGCGGGCCGCGTGCATCACCGGCGGCACCTCGATCTCGTGATCGCAGAATTCCCGGCAGAGCATGCAGGTGGTGCATTTGTACACGGTGTTGGCGGTGGCGCGATCCCAGCCGACGGCGCCCTGGCCGATCAGGTGCAACAAGGTTTGCCGGCCCCAGGGCGTGAAGGTTTCGTTGCTGCTGGCGTTGCCGACCGGGCAGGAAAAGCGGCACAGTTTCGGACAATAGGTGCAATAGTCGATCTCTTTGTGAAAACGCTTCAGCATGCGTCCTCCGGTTCGCCGTCGAATTTGCCGGGATTGAGAATGTCGTACGGATCCAGTTGCCGCTTGAGGGCGCGCAACAGCGTTTCGGCCACCGGCTGTTGCCGGGCGCGCCACTTGTCTTTCTGCAGGCCGATGCCGTGGTGGTGGCTCAGCACGCCGCCGTTTTTCCCCAGCGCGTCGAGCACCAGCGACCAGGCGCGATCGTAAAGTTCCAGATCCTTTTTCGCCTTGGCGCGGCCGGTCATCGTGAATTCCAGCGAGCAGCCCTCGGGATAGGCGTGCGGCACGTGCGCGGCCAGGCGGATTTCCTTGGGCACGGCGCCGCGCACCGCCCGATAGACGCCCTCGATGTCCCGCCAGGTGGCGGCGACTTCGATGGTGTCGAAAATCGTCTCGGGCTCGGCGAGGATTTCGCTCTGGCGATAATGTTCGGCGTAACGGTGTTCGTACCAGACGCGCGCCGGCTCCTCGCCGTGATCGCGACCGTCGAGGCCGCGGCAGATTTCCACCGCCTTGCGCCCGCTCAGTTCGACCATTCCGGCGCCGCCGCCGAAAATCAGCACCAACAGGCAGCCGCGCACGGCGATGCCCAGTTCGTTCATCGTCGTGGCGGTATCGTCCTCGTCGCAGAGCCGCACGAACAGCGGCCGCATGCCGCAACGGAGTATCAGGCGCAGGCTTTCCAGCCCGGCGGCCAGGTTTTTAAACGCCAGCCCGCGGAAGAAATAGGCTTCCGGCAGCAAATGGATGCGCAGGTGGGTACGGGTGATCACGCCCAACGCGCCTTCGGACCCGAGAAACAAATGATTGAAATCGGGGCCGGTGGCGCGGCGCGGCGCGGTGCGGGTGGTGACGACCGTGCCGTCGGGCAGCACCACTTGCAGGCTGATGACCATGTCTTCGATTTTGCCGTAATAGGTGGCGGCCAGGCCGGCGCTGCGCGTCGCGAGGTACCCGCCGACGGTGGAAGTGCCGAGCGAACCCGGCAGATGGCCCAGCGTGTAACCGTGCCGGTTGAGTTCGCGCTCGAGGTGCGCGCCCAGAATGCCCGGCTGGCAGACCACCAGGTTGCTCTGGTCGCTGATGCGCTCCACCTGCTTCATCCGCTTCAGGTCCAGGATGATGCCGCCGCGCCGCGGCACGGCCGCGCCGCACATCCCGCTGCCCGCGCCGAACGGCACGACGGGCACGCGCATCTCGTTGCAGATGCGCAGGATGCGGCTGACCTCCTCGGTCGTCTCCGGCCAGGCGATCAGTTCCGGGCGGTTTTCGATCCGGCCCCGGCGGACGTCCAGGGTGCCGCGCGGCCACAGGTCGCGGCTGTAGCTGATGCCGTCGAGCGTGCCGTGGCTGACTCGCGTCCCTCCCAGCACGTCCCGGAGGCGGTTGAGCAATTCGACGTTGACGTGACGGCGCGCGGTTGGCGTGGTCATCAGAGCCCCATTTTCGCCGGGTTGAGAATGCCGTTGGGATCCATCTCCCGCTTCAAGGCCTCGAAGAGCTGCATCGCGGCGCCGTGCTCCTCGCTCATGAACCGGGCCTTGCTTAAACCGATGCCGTGGTGGTGGCTCAGCGTGCCTCCCACCCGATGGCAGGCGGCCACCGCCGCGTCCCAGACGGCGCGATAGGCGGCCTCGGCCTTGTCCACCGACTGCGCCGCCGTGACGAAGGTGAAATACACCGAACAGCCGTCGAGATAGGCGTGCGAAAAGTGCGCCATGATGAACGCCTGGTCCTTCACCGCCCGCCGCACCTCGTGGTAGAGCGTCGGCACGCGCCGCCAGGAGGTCGCCATCTCGATCGTATCCACGAACGCGCCGTGGAAGAAAATCTTCGATTGCTGATAGGAAACGTGGTAGCGGTTTTTCCACCAGCGCTGCGCCGGTTCGGGACCGCGGTTCTTGCCGCCGAGCTTTTCGCAGATCAGCGTCGCCAGATTCTTGTCCTCGCGCGACAACTCCTCGTCGCCCTCGAAGGTCAGCACCATCAGGCAGCCCTTCGCGAATCGTTCGAGGGTGTTGATCAGGTCGGCGCGTTGGCCGAAAAACCGCTTGGCCCGTTTGATCGCCCCGGGCACCAGTCCCTGCACCACGTTGCCGAACTGCGACAGCGGCAAGAGGTCGAGGTAGCTTTCGTTGCTCTCGCCTTCCTTGGATTTGTTGCCGACCAGCGCGGTGTCCAGTTCGTCGTAGAGGCGCATCGCGGCCGGCTGCAGATCGTGGCGCATCAACATGCGCATCGCCTCGACGCCCGCCTCGATGCTGTCGAAATGAAACGAGAGAAAATGCCGCGCCGCCGGCAGCGGCCGGATGCGCACGGTGGCCTCGGTGATGATGCCCAGCGTGCCTTCGGAACCGATCAGCATTTGGTTCCAATCCGGTCCCTGCGCGGCGCGCGGCGCCGCCTGGGTCCGCAGGATTTCGCCCGTGCCCAGCACCGCTTCCAGCGCCAGCACCATGTCCTCGATCTTGCCGTATTTCGCCGAGAGCTGACCGGCGCTGCGCGCCGCCAGGTAGCCGCCGAGGGTCGAGCTGTAGATCGAGCTCGGAAAGTGGCCCATGGTATAGCCGCGGCGGTTCAGTTCCAGTTCCAGCAATTGGCCGAGAATGCCCGTCTCGGCCCGGACGGTCAGCGATTTCTCGTCGATTTCAAGAATCCGCTTCATCTTCTTGAGGTCGAGAATGATGCCGCCGTGCAGCGCCACGATGCCGCCGCAAACGCCGCTGCCCGCGCCGTAGGGGATGATCGGCGTGCGCGTTTCGTTGGCCAGGCGCACGATCTGTACCACCTGCGCGGTATCGGCCGGCCAGACGATCACATCCGGCAAGGGTCCGATGCGTCCTTCGTTCGTCGCCAGATTGAACATCGGGTTGTTGTCGTGGCAATAGGAAAGACGATCGATGTCGGTGAGCGAGATATTGGCGTCGCCGACAATGGCCCGCAATCGTTCCTTAATTCCGCTGGTTAGCTGACTCGGTGCCAGGTTCATAAGCTTGTTCCGCGCCTTTCGTTTGGTAACGAAACCAGCGCACAGGTTATTGCCGCAGTGCGTCGATCGTCAAGCGATAAAAGTTTGGATTATGTCTCAATAGACTTGACGAATGTCACTATCAGCCTTTTAATTGATTTGTGAACGACCATGGGAGTCAAACATGAAGGACGCAGTAGAAGTTTTTCGCGAGCATCTTAGGATTCGTGAGATGCGTTGCACCAACGAACGCGACGAAATCGTCCGCGCGCTGGCGACCACCAAAAAGCATTTCAAGATCGAGGATCTGGTCAAGGATCTGGCGGCGCGGGGGATGATCGCCAGCCGGGCGACCGTTTATCGGACCATCCCGCTCCTGGTGGAGGCCGGGTTGGTTCGGGTGGCGGAAACCTCGCCGGGCGCGGAATACACCTACGAATACATCTACGGCCAGGAACACCACGATCACCTGTTCTGCGTGCGTTGCGGGCAGCACATCGAGTTCGAGGAATCGAGCATCGAACGGCTGCAGGAAGAGGTTGCCGAACGCTACAACTTCAAGTTGATCGGACACCGCCTGGATCTGTACGGCCTGTGCTCCGCCTGTGCGTCGAAACTGGCCGCCGAGGACGCCCCGGCCGCTTCGTTGGCAGCCGCGCCGGGCAATCTGTAGTCCGGTTGGTCGGTTCGCGGGGGGCTCGATGATTCCGATCGTCGCGGTGGTCGGCACCTCGGGGTGCGGCAAGACCACACTGGTGTGTTGCCTGGTGGAAGAGTTGACGGCCCGCGGCTATTGCTTGGCCACGCTCAAGCATCACCCCGGCGACTTCGACATCGACCACGAAGGCAAGGACAGCTTTCGCCACCGCGAGGCCGGTTCGCGGCAGGCGATGATCGCTTCCGAAAACCGCCTGGCGATCGTGCGGCGGCTCGATCGGGAAATGACCATCGAGGAAATCGCCGCGACCCTGCCTCAGGATATCGACCTGCTGCTCGTCGAAGGATACAAAAGGGCGGCGGTGCCCAAGATCGAGGTTTGGCGGCAAGCGCAAGCCGATCCCACCCTGGTTTGCTCCGGCGATCCGCACTGGATCGCCCTGGTCACCGATTTTCCCCACGACGTGGAAGTGCCGGTCTTCGATTTGAACCAGCCGGAACAGGTCGCGGATTTTTTGGAGCGGCGGTTTCTGACCAACCGGATTTGTTCATAGAACGCGATCTGAAGACTGGCAATATGATCTAAGTACACATAATAAAAGAACAATACGGCTTTATACGATCATGCTAGATGCCGCAACCGCTAGACTCGCTCTGGTCGTCTTCTTCCGATTTCTTGTTTTGTTGATCGTCGGGCGAATCGTCATCGGCCGGGATGGAATCCAGCAACTCGTCCCAGGTCAACACGGCCGGCTCTTTCTCGGGCGAATAGGCCGCGCTGTCGGAAAAGGCGACCCCGATTTCGCGGCGGTCGGGGAGGAAATAAATGGTTTGCGAGGTGGTGCTCAGGAAATAGTCCTGAATGACGGCCGATTCGATTTTCCACATGTCGTCGAGCGTCAGGCGGCCGCCGGCGAGTTTGATCAGGTCTTTCATGGTGCCGTACCGCTTGCAGCCGTGGTTCAGGCGCATCTTGAGCAGCGTGTTGGTGGCCAGGACGATATCCGGCGGCATCCACGGATCGTCGCTCGCGAGGCGCCGCATCACGCCGCGGTTGTCGACCTCGAGCACCAGTGCCGGGTCGCCGGCGGCCTGGTCGCGGGGCACGGCCAGGGTGATGGCGGAAGCGCCGCTGCGCCGGCTTTCGTCGATCGCTTCGATCACCGGGGTCAGCGGATCGCCGTCGGTGGAATTCGCTCGCCGGTGCATCGTTTCGCGCAGCGTGATGCCGATCGGGATGTAATTTTCGACCAGGATTTGCCAGAGCGGCGTGCCGTTGTGCGCGATGTTGACCACCGCCGTCAGGCCTTCTTCGTTGAGGCAGGACAGACAACTGAAGTAACCGGGAAAAGCCACCGACACCACCGGCTGCAAATCCGGATCGCTCGGCGAAAAAACGAACACCAGGGTGCGCACGGGCAGGAAAAACCGGTCCTCGCCCCGCAGGATCCAATCGAGGTTGCGCACGACGGCGGTCTCGCCGCCGAGGCGTGGATCGCCGGCGGTGGCCTTGTCCCACGCCGCTTGCGAACTGCATGCCATGGCGCCGATATCCGCCACGGCGTTGCATAAAATCAGATCGTCGACGTCGAGGTCGCGGCCCAGTTCGGCGATGTACGGATCGACTCCGGCGGCGATGAGGCCGTCGATGACGCCTTGCGCCTCGTCGAGGTAATCGGGCGGCAGGCCGAACAGCGCGGCGGCCAGCGGATAGGTCAGTTCGTACAGCGCGGGCGGCAGCAGGCGCAGAATGTACTCGTGCATGGCGTCGACGATTTCATCGCCAACCAGATAACCGTGGGCGAATCCCATTTCGTAGGAATCGCCCCAGAGCTGCAGCACGCGCTGGCCGTCGATTTCGGTCAGCCGGCCGTTGACGGACGTCTCGGCGGCTGGCGCCGCCCCGCCAAACGCCAACAGCAAAACGATAGTCCACCCGAGGACATAACGCATCTATATTTCTCCCTGTCGGTGTCGCGGTTGCCGGAGATGAAAATAATCTTGCCGGACTATAAACGTTCAGCGGGGATCGACGCAAGCGCGAACGGTTTGAACCAACAAATTTTGCGGTTCGGCGGGCTTGCCTTCAGGACAGTTCGGCCAGCGCCTTTTCGATCTGTCGGCCGTTGTCGGGCAGGTGCGAGCGGAAATCGTACGCTTCCTGAAACAACTGCCGTGCCGCGTCCTTCTGCCCCATCATCGCCAGGGCGCGCCCCTGGCCGAAAAGGATGCGCGCGTATTGCAGCGGGTAATGGTCTTGCGGGAAAAACGGTAGCGCTTCGCCGAAGTGCGACATGGCGCTTTGCAACAAATCGTAGCGCGAGCGCAGGTGCGTGCCGGTGAACGCCAGCATCAGTTCGCCCAGGTTGCTGTGGAGCATGGCGTACAGATGCGGTTGGCGGCCTTTTTCCACCGCCTGCAGCGCGTCGTGGAAATGTTGCTCGGCATCGTTCAGCGTCGCTTCGTCGGCGGCCTGCCCGGCGATCAACATGCCGACCATGCCCAGGTTGTTTTGCGTCACCGCGTAGAGTTCCGGCGCTTGCGAGCGCGGGCAGTAGGTCAGCGCGCGGGAAAAGTACTCATGGGCCTTGGTCAGGTGGGCGAAGGATTCCACCGGATTGCCGGTGGCCAGATTGCGCCGCAGGCTGCCCAGTTTGTTGAAGAGGTCGGTGAGGTACAGTTCACGCGACGGCCGGTTGGGCTGATTGTCGTCGCGCCACCGGTTGGCGAGGGTTTCGTTTTCGGCCACCGCCAGCGCGGCTTCCAGGTTTTCCCGGGCGCCGCTCAGCGCCGCCCGCCGCGCCTCGGGGTCTTTCGTTTCCAGCGCCCGCCGCAGCAGCAGGTCGCCCAGCACGGCGTGGGCGTCGGCCAGGGAAAAACTGATTTCCCCCGTTTGCAGGGTGGCGATCGATTCCAGCAGCCATTTTTCGGCCGCTGTCAGCCGGTCGAAGTCGCGCCGCGCCGGCAGCAACAGCAAAAACTTGGCGGCCTGGGCCTTGATTTGCGCCTCGTCGCGCGGCCGGCCTTCCAGCAGGTACAAATGGCCGACCTCGTGAAACAGCGAAATGATCCAGTCCAGCTTGGCCAGATGAATTTCCGGATTCGAATCGGGTTTGATGTTCGCCTTGAGTTCCTCGACCTGCTCGACCAGCCGCCGCTGCAGATAGGCGATGACGATCTCGTTTTCGTTGCGCCGCTTGCGCTTCCAGAACATCCGACTGCTCCTTCCGGCGAAACCGACTCGCCGCAGATTCCGTCCCGATCCAGAGACCGTACGCGACCGGGCGCGGCGCTCAGAACATCACGCCGCCGCCGAAGCCGAAGCTGAATACGCCGTTTTCAGTGGAGAATTCGGTGACGTCGGGGATCGTGTAGGTCGCGCCGACCGACATGACCAGCGGCCCGCCCATGTAAATGCTCACGCCGCCGGTAATGAAGGTCGAATAAAGCGTTTCGTCGTAATCGACCTCGCGCGTGTCCCCGGCGTTGTTCGGATCGTCTTCCTTCTGGGTCCACCAGTAATAGGTCATGCCGACGCCCGGGCCGAAATAAACGCCGTAGTTGCCGAAGCGGAACGGCGTAAAAATCACCGACAGATCGGTCGGGATGTACTTGATGTAAACCGTCTCGGTCTTGTCGTCGGGACCGTCGTATTCGATCGGATAGGTGCCGAATCCCGGCGACAGGGTGACGTTCACCCAGTGATTGAAGTAGTAGGTCAGGCCCAGGCGGCCCTCGAAACCGAACCCGGCGGACGAACTGATGCCGCCGCCGCTGATCGACAAGCCGATGCGGCCGGCCATGGGGTCGGATTTTTCGGTTTTATCGGTCTGGTCGTCCTTGCCCTGGCCCTTTTTCTTGCCTTTTTTCGCGGCCGACGCCGGCAGCGACAGGCAAAGCACCAGGGCCAGCGCCAACAGCGCGATTAACACTCGTTTTTTACTCATTCCGGTCCTCCCACGGCGCCACGGATTTTCAGCCGTCCAGCTTCTTTTTCAACAAATCGTTGACCAGTTGCGGATTGGCCTGGCCCTTCGTCTGTTTCATGATCTGACCGACGAAGAAGCCGAACAAACCCGTCTTGCCGCTCTTGTATTGATCGAGTTGTTTGGGGTTGTTCTTGAGCACTTCTTCGATCATCGGCTCCAGCGACGACGAATCGCTGATCTGCGTCAGGCCGCGTTTGGCGACGATTTCGCCCGGCGAGCCTTCGCCCGCCGCCATCGCCGCGAGCACGTCCTTGGCGATTTTGCCGCTGATGCTGCCGCCGGCGATCAGGCGGATCAGTTCGGCGAGCGCCGCGGGCGTCACGGGGCTGGCGGCGGCGCCGATTTCCCGCTCTTTCCACAGCGCGGTCAGGTCGCCCATCACCCAGTTGGCGGCCAGTTTCGGATCGGCGAGCGCGGCGACCTGCTCGTAAAACGCGGCGGTATCCGGGTCTTCGGTCAGCACGCCCACGTCGTACGGCGTCAGGCCGTACTGTTTTTCGAACCGTTCGTTCATTTCCCAGGGCAGTTCGGGCAGCTCGCTTTTGGCGCGCTGGACCGCCGCGGCCTCGACGATCAGCGGGGGCATGTCGGGCTCGGGGAAATAGCGGTAATCGTGGGCTTCTTCCTTGGAGCGCATCGAAAACGTTTCGCCCCGGGCCGAATCGAACAGCAGGGTTTCCTGCCGAATCCGGCCGCCGCTTTCGTAGACGGCGATGTGCCGTTGCGCCTCGAATTCGAGCGCCTGTTTGACGAATTTGAAGGAATTGACGTTTTTGATCTCGGTGCGCGTCCGGAGCGCGGTTTCGCCGATCGGCCGCACCGACACGTTGGCGTCGCAGCGCAGCGATCCCTGTTCCATGTTGCCGTCGCAAACGCCGAGGCGCACGACCAGTTGGCGCAAGGTTTTCAGGTAGGCGGCCGCTTCTTCCGGCGAACGCAGGTCGGGCTCGGAGACGATTTCGACCAGCGGCACGCCGCAGCGGTTGAAGTCGATCAGGCTGTAGGCGGCGTCGGCGCCCTCGCCGTGGCTGCTCTTGCCGGCGTCTTCCTCCAGGTGCAGCCGCGTGATGCCCACGCGCTTGATCGTGCCGTCGGCCAGGCGGACGGGCAGAAAACCGCCGGTGGCCAGCGGCCGGTCGAACTGGCTGATCTGGTAGCCTTTGGTCAGGTCGGGATAGAAGTAGTTTTTCCGCGCCCAGATCGATTTTTCGTGCACGGTCGCGCCGACGGCGAGCGACAGCCGGACGGCCTGTTCGACGACCGCGCGGTTGGGCACCGGCAGCGCGCCGGGCAGACCCAGGCAGGTCGGGCAAATGTTCGTGTTGGGTTCGTCGCCGTAGCGGTTGGGGCAGCGGCAGAACGCCTTGGTCTTCGTTAAAAGCTGCACGTGCACTTCGAGGCCGATGATGGTTTCCCAGTTCATGCCGTCACCTCCGGCCAGGTCCATTCCGGCCGCCGCAGGGCTTCCCAGGCCGCGGCGGCTTGGAAGACGGCTTCCTCGCCGAAAGCCGGCCCGATGAATTGCAGGCCGATCGGCAGGCCCAGGCGGTCGCGGCCGCACGGCAGCACCAGGCCGGGCAGGCCGGCCAGGTTGACGCTGATGGTCAGGATGTCCGACAGGTACATGCCGAGCGGATCGTCGACGCGCGCGCCGAGCTTGATCGCCGTTTCGGGCGCGGTCGGCGCGCCGATGACGTCGACCTGTTTGAAGGCTTCGACAAAGTCGCGCCGGATGAGCGTGCGGGCCTTTTGCGCCTTGGCGTAGTAGGCGTCGTAGTAGCCCGCCGACAGCGCGAAGGTGCCGATCAGGATGCGGCGGGTCACCTCGGGGCCGAAGCCATCGAGCCGCGTGTTGGTGTACATCTCCAGGAGGTCGCGCGCGTCCGCGCTGCGGTGGCCGTAGCGCACGCCGTCGTAACGCGCCAGGTTGGAACTGGCCTCGGCGGGGGCGATCAGGTAATAGGCCGCAACGCAATATTCGGTGTGCGGCAGCGAAATCTCGACCAGCTTCGCCCCGTTTTTCTCCAGCGTCGCCAGCGATTCGCGCACCGCCGCTTCCACGTCGGGGGCGATGCCTTTGATGAAGTATTCCTTCGGCACGCCGATGCGCAGTCCCTGTAAGCCGCGTTCGCAGGCCGCGCGGTAGTCGGGCACCGGCAGCGGCGCGCTGGTCGCGTCGTGCGGATCGGCCCCGGCGATGATTTGCAGCAGCAGCGCGGCGTCGCGCACCGTGCGGGTCAGCGGGCCGATCTGGTCGAGGCTGGAGGCGAAGGCGAAGATGCCGTAGCGGCTGACGCGGCCGTACGTGGGCTTGATGCCGACGATGCCGCAATGGCTGGCCGGCTGGCGGATCGAGCCGCCGGTGTCGGTGCCCAGCGCGCCGGGCACGTGGCCGGCCGCGACGGCGGCCGCGGAGCCGGAACTGCTGCCGCCGGGCGCGTAGTCGAGGTTCCACGGGTTATGCGTCGGGCCGAAGGCGCTGTATTCGCCGGAGCTGCCCATGGCGAATTCGTCCTGGTTGGTCTTGCCGAGCAAGACCGCGCCGGCGTCCAACAGCCGGGCGGTCGCGGTCGATTCGTACGGCGCCTGGTAGTGGCCGAGGATTTTCGAGCCGGCCCGCGCCGGCAGGCCGACCACGTTGAAGTTGTCTTTGATTCCGAGCGGCACGCCGGCCAGCGGCGGCAGTTCGTCGCCGGCTTGCAGGCGCGCGTCGAGGGCGGCGGCGCGCGCCAGGGCCGGTCCCTCGGCGAGGGTCAGCCAGGCGTTCAGCCGCTTTTCGGTCGCCCGGATGCGGGCCAGGGCGTCGGTCACCAGCGCGGTGCTGGTGACGCGCCGCTCGCGCAGGGCGGCGGCCATTTGGGCGATGGTCCAGCCGGCGGTGTTCATGCGCTGCCCCCTCCCTCGATGACCTTGGGGACGCGCACGTACGGCGGCACCGCGTCGGGGGCGTTGCGGAACAGTTCGCGCGGCGCCAGACCGGCCCGCACGGCGTCTTCCTGCAGCGCGCCGAGCAACTCGACGGCGTGGCTGGTCGGCTCGACGCCTTCCAGGTCCAGTTCGGCGAGCTTGTTCACATAGTCGAGAATCCGCCCCATCTGTTCGGTCAGGCGGTCGAGATCGCGTTCCTCGACGCGCAGCCGGGCCAGGGCGGCCACGTGCAAAACCTGTTCACGATCGATGGCCATGATTTGGATCGGGCTCCTATTTCGTCCCGAGGATCGAGCGAACCTCGGCCGCGTAACGGCCGTCGGGACGGGCGTTGAGGTAGGCCTGGTAATTTTGTTTTTTCAGCATCTCGTTGCCGCTGGCTTCGTACGCGGCGCCCAGGAAGTAATAGGCGTCCGGGCTGTAATTGCGCGCCGTCGTGCAGGCGTCGATCGCGGCCTCGTAATGGCCGCCGTTGAGCATGAGCTGGCATTTGCGCAAATAAATCTCGCCCGTGTAGACGCCCAGCTTCATCAGTTCGTTGGTCAGGCCGAGGGCCTCGTTCTGCGACCCGCGGCGCACGGCGTCGTCCAGCTTTTTCAACAGCTCCTTCGCCTGGGCCTTCTTGTCGGTGTCCGAAGCGGTTTCGGCCGGCAGTCCGGGCACCGGACCGGTTTGGGCGAGGTCGCCGTTGAGCAGGCTCTGGTATTGCTCGATGCGCCGCTTGGCCTCGAGGTGGTCGGGAATCAGGGCGAGCGCCTTTTCCTCGGTCTCCAACGCTTTTTTCAAATCCTTTTCCGAGGCGTACAGGTCGGCGAGCAGGTGCAGGGCGCGGAAGTGCAGCCGGTTCATCGCCACCGCGCTGTTGAGCGAAAAGATCGCCTTGTCCTGATCCTTCTGTTGGATGTAGAGCAGGGCCAGCAGGTAGTTGGATTCCGCGTCCTCCGTGGCGTCGTCCTCCTTGACGGTCAACGCCTCGTGAAGGCTCTTGTCCGCCTCTTCCAATTTGCCGGAGGCCAGTTCGCAGGCCGCCTTGGCGCGCAGCGCGGACGCTTCCTGCGGCGCCAACTCGAAGGCTTTTTGCGCGGCCTGGCAGGCGGGTTCGACGCGATCGTCCTTTTGCCGCTCGATCGCCAGATACGCCAGATATAGCGCCTTG
Organism: Myxococcales bacterium; assembly: GCA_012517325.1. Taxonomy (NCBI): domain Bacteria; kingdom Pseudomonadati; phylum Myxococcota; class Myxococcia; order Myxococcales; species Myxococcales bacterium. Next base: position 33,504 of record JAAYVF010000001.1, read on the forward strand.
GTCGCCAACGCGGGTACAAAATCCGGCTTCACTTGCAGCGCCTCGTCGAGCGAACCGACCGCTTTTTCGAGCGCCTCGGCCGTGCCGGGTTCCGCCAGACGCAGGGCCGCCTGGTATTTGTTGTCGTAGCTCAGGCGTTCCTTGTTCTGGTCTTGCGCGATTTGCGAAGCCTCGTTGCGCTTGGCCATGTTGCCTTCGATCTGCTTGATTTCCTTTTTCGCGGAGAAGGCAAAAACGATCAGCCCGATCACCAGCAAAACGACGCCGATCAGGCCGCCGATCTTGGCCAGTTTCCGCCAGTCGCCGAAGCGCCGCAGGTTCGCCAGATCGGAGGCCAGGTCCAGGTCGAGCGGCCGGCGCGGTTTCGCCTTCTTCTTGCGCGCCAGCGGATTGAACGCCCGTTCGTAGCGGTTCGGCGGCTCCTCCTCGATCACGTGATCGAATTCGGCGTCCAACCGTTCGGCCTCGGCGGTCGTTTGCATCTCGGATACCGGTTCCGCGATGACGGCTTCGGCCTCCACCTCGAGAAGCGATTCCTCCTCGGCGACCGGTTCCACTTCCGGCAACGGCTCGGGTTCGGGCGTCGCTTCGGGTTCGATCGGCGGAGCGGGTTTGACTTCGAACGACAGCGAAGGCATCGCGGGTGCCGCTGCTTGAGACGGCGGAACGGATTTGACGTCGAACGACAGCGAAGGCATGACGGGCGCCGCCGGTTCGGCCGGCGCGGATTTTTCCTTGAAGGTCAGCGGCAGGTTCAACAGATCGCCGAGTTCGGGCATTTTGGGACGCTCGACCGCCGGCGGGGGCGTTTCGATGGGAGTCGCCATGACTTCAGGAATCGTTTCCGGTTCGGGAATCGGTTCGGCGACGGCTTCGATCACCGGTTCGGGAATCGGTTCGGCAATCACTTCGATTTCCGGTTCGGGGATTGGTTCGGCTGCGGCTTCGATTTCCGGTTCGGGAATCGGTTCGGCGACGGCTTCGATCACCGGTTCGGGAATCGGTTCGGCAATCACTTCGATTTCCGATTCGGGGATTGGTTCGGCGACGGCTTCGATGTCCGGCTCGGAAGTCGGTTCGGTATCGGTTTCGGTTCTCGTTTCCGACAGCGGTTCGGCTTCCGCTTCGGGTAGGTCGTCCGTCGGTTCGGTTTCGACGGACGATTCGGTCGCGCTCATTCGCGGCAAGGGTTGATCGATGAAGGTCGATCGCACGACTCCCTTGCGCATACCGGTTTCGCGGGCGGCTGGTTCCAACCCGGCAAGCGAAGGCATGGGAATCGCCTGCGTGGCCGGAATCGACTGACTCGGCGAAGGCGCCGCCGGTTCAGCCGGCGCGGGTGCGGCAGCCGGCGCGGGCGTTTCGGCCGGCGCGGATTCCGGTTTTACGGCCGCTTCGGAGGGCCGGCCATCGGCAAAGGCGCGGAAAACCGTCGCGCATTTGCGGCATTTCACCAACAGTCCTTTGGCTTTTCCCTGAATTTTTTCATCGGGAATCGGGTACTCCGCCGCACAAACCGGGCAAGCTGCCTTCATCAAATCACTCCCAAAATTTACAAGCCGACCACCGGATACACTAAGATAAGCAAGATCATCCAACTTTTCAGGTCCAATCGTCAACCTTCGAAGCAAAGGAATTTGCGGGCCGTGAAAAAAACGGGTATAGCTGACTGGGCTCGTCAGAAACCTGGAAGCACGATGAACATCCGCGTTTTGACCATTTTCCCCACTTTCTTTTCTTCCTGCCTGGGCGAAGGCCTGCTCGGCAAGGCGGCCGACAAGGGCCTGGTGAACGTCGCGGCCGTCAACCTGCGCGATTATGCGACCGGTCGGCATCGGCCGGTGGACGACGTGCCGTACGGCGGCGGGGCCGGCATGGTGATGAAGGTCGACGTCTGGGCGAAGGCGATCGAGGCGGCGCGGCGCGAACTGCCGGGCGCCCGCGTGGTGCTGTTGACGCCGCAGGGCCCGAAACTCGACGAACAAACGGCGCTCCGGCTGGCGCGGGAAACGTCGCTGGTGTTTTGTTGCGGCCGCTACGAAGGCGTGGACGAACGGGTCGCCGAACACCTCGTGGACGAATGGCTGTCGATCGGCGACTTCGTGCTGACCGGCGGCGAACCGGCCGCGCTGGCGGCGATCGACGCCATCGCGCGCAAACTGCCGGGCGTGATCGGCAAGGCCGAATCGGTGGAAACCGACACCTTCACGGCGGGGCTCAAACATCCGGCCTACACCCGGCCGCCTGAGTTTCGCGGCTGGCGGGTTCCCGAGGTGCTGCTCGGCGGCAACCATGCCGCCATCGAGGATTGGCGCCGCCGGGAATCGTTGGCGCGCACGGCGCGGCTGCGGCCCGACCTGGCGGCCGGCGCGGCGGCTTCGCGGGTGCGCCTCGCGGTGCGCGATCCCGAGCCGTGGCTGCTCGAGCCGCTGGCGGCGGCCGGGCGCGCCTACGGCTTGCGCGAGGTCGTCTGCGCGGTCGTCGATCCGGACCGGCGCCGCGCGCTGCGCGAAACGGCCGGCGACCTGGTCAAGGTGACCGGACCGCTCGACGCGGCGCTACGCAAACGGCCGAAGGAGCGGTTGTTCCACCTGGCCGACCGGCCGGGCCCGGGGCAGGCGCCGCTCGCGGAAATCGCGGCCCGGTTGGCGGCGGCCACCGACGGCGCAACGATCGTCTGGGGCGGCGAACCGCCGCGGAAAGCCGTTTCGGCCGCGCCGGCGCTGCCCGGCGAAGCCGCCTCGCCCCTCGCGTTGTTTGTCTGGCTCGAACGCCTCTTCAGCGGTCGTTGAGCAAGCGGCGCCACAAAGCCCCGCGCCGGTGCTATAATCGCCCGAACTTTTGACCCCGAGTCGACCCGATGCGCGTCCTGCTGCTCAATCCGCCCGAGAGGCACACCGTGCAGGCCAACCTGCCCGCGGCGGTGGAAGGCTTGCGCGGCGCGACGCCGCCCATCGGCCTGCTGTACGTCGCGGCGGCGGCCCGCGAGGACGGCCGGCACGAGGTGTCCTTTCTCGATGCCCACGCCGAACGCCTGGACGACGCGAAACTCGAGCGGGCCGTCGGCCTCTTGCGGCCCGACGTCGTCGGCCTGCCGGTCAACACCTTCACGCTGCCCGACGCCGTCGAGGTGGTGAAGATCGTGCGGCGCGCCGCGCCCGAAAGCGTGGTCGTCGCCGGCGGCCTTCAGCCGTTTCTGTATCCGCGCGAGACCGCCGCACTCTCGCTGTTCGATTACGCCCTGCAAGGCGAGGCCGAACGCTCGTTTCCGGCGCTCTTGGCGGCGATCGACGAGTGGGAGGGCTTCGAGCGCGTGCCGGGCATCCTCTTTCAGCGCGGCGGGCGGATCGTCACCAACCCGCCGCCCGCGCCGCTCGAGAATCTCGACGAACTGCCGTTTCCGGCGCACGATTTGACGCCCATCCGCCGCTACCGGTCCATCGTCACGTCGCGGCACCCGATCGGCATCGTGATTTCCAGCCGCGGCTGCCCGTTCCACTGCGCCTTCTGTTCGCATTCGGTGACGGGCAAACGTTTTCGGACGCGGTCGGCGGAAAACGTCATCGAGGAAATGGCTTTCTGCAAATCGCTCGGCATTCGGTACATTTTGTTTTACGACGAAGTGATGACCGTCAACAAAGAGCGGATGTTGGCGCTGTGCGAGGGAATCAAGGGCCGCGATTTGCGCCTGCCGTGGATGGCGCGGGCCCGCGTCGGGTCGGTCGACGCGGAAACGTTCGCGGCCATGAAGCGCGCCGGCTGCGACCTGGTGACGATGGGCATCGAATCGGGCAGCCCGCGGGTGTTGGCGCGACTCAACCGGCCCGTCGACACCGCCGCGATGGTCGAAACCTTCCGCCAGGCGCGGCGCGCCGGCTTGCGGACGATCGCCTACTTCATGATCGGCAACCCGGACGAGAAAATGGCGGATGTGCGGGCGAGCCTCCGGGTCGCCAAAAAGGCCGGGCCCGACCTGGTGCACGCCTCGGTCTTCACGCCCTATCCGGCCACCGACCTCTACGAGGAAGGACGGCGCACCGGCCGCTTCCGTACCGACTTCTGGCGCGAGTTCGCCGCCGAGCCGGTCGCGAATTTCCGCCCGCCGCTCTGGACCGAACCGGACGTCGATGAAGCGGAAATCGGCCGCCGCCTGCGCTGGTTCTACCGCCGCTTTCACCTGCGCCCCGCTTACATCCTGCGCCGCCTGTTTTCACTGCGCGGCCCGGGCGATCTGGCGCGCCATCTGCGCGGCTTGCGCGCACTGCTTTCGCCGCGCCGGTGGAACGCCGCGCGCGAGTAACACTGAAAGCCGCCGCCGATTCGTAAATGATTATTTTATTGACAAAGAGTTAGAAAAAAATTACCCTAATGATGGTTATTGTCTTTTACAATTACCGATAGGAAATGGCAGTGAGTGCCAATTTTTTACCGACAAAAGAAATTATTGGCCATTCCGCCTTCAGCTTATCCATCATGGTTGGGGTGTTTTCTCTGCCACCTAGCGGCTTTTTCGTTCAGACGATCCAGTCCCTTCAGGATTTGTTGATAGCAACCGAGTCTTGGCGATATTTTTCAAGATGGAGAGTACGGCGATGAAATGTCGTTGGAATTGGGAATTTCTTCTTGGTCTTATTTGTCTTGCTTCCACTATTTTGATGTTTTCTTGTGGAAAGACAAATCAGGCGATGCCGGGCGCGAAAAATGAAAAATATCCTGGCTTGGTTACCCGATTTAGCACGGACGGCGGCCCTGAAATTCCCGCGCCCTTGGGGGCTTCCGCCAAATGGCTTCAAAGCGGCAGTGGAATAATTGACGCCAACGGGACAAACCCGGCGGCGACGATCGTGATCACCGGCCCCGACGAGTTTTCCTGTTATGCCAAAGTGAAGGTTTTGGCCCGCTTCGGGTCGTTACGGGAAACGCTGATCGACGAGGAAATCGCCATCGGCGCGCGACAACAATTGACATTACCGCTCGCTCTCAAGCCTGTTCTTTCGCTGCACGAAAAACAAGCGCTGTATGTTACCCGAATCAAGGCCGCGGTATCTTTCATTTACTTTGACGAGAAAGCCGTTTATCGGCAGAAACTGGAGGAACGTTACCTCGCGCTGGACGAGACAACCGGAAAGTCCCTGGTCATGGACGGCGCAACGATGTTGGCCGCCTATCCCAACGGCATCACGAACGCCGCGGAAT
>JAAYVF010000002.1 GCA_012517325.1 Myxococcales bacterium
CGCCGTTGGCGTTGTAGCGGCTGTAATCATCCGGTTGATTGCCGTCGGGATTGACCGTCGGGACGATGAAAATCTCGCGTTCGTCGACCAGTGCGGTAACCTCAGGATCGACGCCGTAGCCTTCGGTCAGCCATTGAATGATGAAAAACCCCAACATGCAGCCGGCCAGTTCGTCGCCGTGTATGCAGTGATCGAAAATCACCGCCGGTTCCGCTTCGTTTTCCGCGACGTTATCTGAAATTTTGACGAGCCAGAGATCGCGCCCCAAGACGCTTTGACCGATCGTTTCCACCGATAGAATGTCCGGATAGGCCGCTTGCTCATCCTGCAGAAAAACCGCAGCTTCCTCGTAGGTCAGGTAATGATCCAAAGCAACCCGGTTGTCCGGCGGCAAAGCATTTGTCGGATCGGGCGGCGAAAGGCGGGCGGCGGCCCAGGCGGCCAGGTCGTCGATGATCACCTCGACTTCATAACCGGATTTTTGCAGTTCGCGAATCGTTTCGGGCGTGGCCGCGAGGCGCGTCCAATCAGGCAGCTCGGATTCCTCGATGCTGACCGGATAAGCCGCCAAGCGGCGAAACGCGGCGGCGTCGGGCGTATGGACATAAGCCACCTGCGTCGCGGCGAGTGAAACCACGGGCGGCACGAGAATCGCCAGAAGACAAAAAACGGCGAGGCAGCGTCGCATAAGGTGAATCCCGATTCGGTGGTAAACGCAACCATCCCAATGATGCGCCCGGCGGCCGGGGTGCGTCAATGATCGGCGCCGCAGTTCAGCAGCCGCAACCGCCGTCGTCGTCATCGTCGTCGACATCGGCGTCGATATCGTCATCGTCATCGCCGTCGCTGTCGTCGTCGCCGGCGTCGTTGTCATCGTCGGCCGCGGTGTCGTCGTCATCGTCGTCACCCGGCTCCGCGACGATCTTCAAGGCCTGGTGCGGATCGCCCAACAGGTTCAGGTCGTAGAACACCCACCGGTTGGCGCCGGCATTGCCGTCGAGCTCGCCGACTTTCGACTCGCGGGCCGCGGTCAGGGCCTGGCCGAGGCTGGTGAAACCGTCGGCGAACACCGCGTGCATGAAGGCGATGTCGAACTCGCTGGACGCGCCGCCGGTTTCCGACCAGTTGGCGAAACCCTCACGGCTGTTGGCGACGAGCGCGAAGGCGCCCGCCGTCATGCCGGTCGTCAGCTCCTCGGCGATCGAATCCGTTTCGAGGTAAGTGTCGAACATCGTCCGGTTGTCGAACGAACCGCTGAAACAGCCGTGGCTGTAACCGAAAAACGGCCGGGTGTTGCTCAGGAACGGCAGATCGTTCTGGACCGGCCCGACCGCGATCGAGTACAGGCCGAGAATGTTGTACCAGTTGCCGTGTTCGGAGGCGTTGATGATCGAGTATTCGTCACTGTTGATCGCCGCGCGCAGCGCCTCGTGCGAAAACGTGCCGTCGCGTTCGTAAAGCGTCAGCGCCGTGAAGCCGGGCATCTCGGCAAACGCCAGGTCTTTCAGGTCGCCGCCCCAGACCACGGGCGCCGGCCAGAGTTTCTCGCCGACGAGAATCGCCGCCGGACGCGCCGGTTGATCGTCGTAGGCCATGATCTTGGCGAGTTGCGTCGCCACCTCGGCCGCGGTGTCGGCCGCGATCCGGCCGACGTACAACTCGGCCAGCAGATCCACGTCGCCGCCGTCGGCGCCGTCGTCCTCCTCGCCGTACCAGCCGTTGCCGTTGTCGTCCCACGGGCCGTCGAGGTTGCCGAAAAACAAGTCGCCGGGAATGCAATGATCGACCACCGTCGTTTCGGCGCGCGCCGACAGGCAGCGCAGCGGCACCAGTTGGCCGGCCGGGTCCGCGCCGTCGGCGTCGCCGCCGAGCAGCACCCATTGCGTGCCGTGATCGGCGTAGGCCGTGCGCAGGAAATTGCGCAACCGGTCGGCGTTGTCCTCACCCGCCGTCGCGGCCAGAATGTCCTCGATCGTTTCCAGGTGGGCCGACAGGCCGGATTGCTGCGTCTGATAATCCAGGTAATCGGCGAAGGCGTCGGCCAGGGCGGCGGGGGCGACCACCAGATACGTCCAATCCTCGGCTTTTGGGCGGCGGGCGCGATAATCGACGAGCCGCGCGGGGTTGTCGACGAACCCGCGCAGGCGCGCCAGATCGTCGCTCAAGCCGCGGAACGGCGCGGCGGGTGAGACCGGTCGCGGGCGGGTGATCACCTGCAACCGCAACGCCGCGACATAACGCCACCGGCCGGTGGCCGGGTCGTAAGCGACCGGCCGGAGCCGGGCGAGCAACAGGTCGGCGCCCAGGAGGCGCTGCCGGCCGAGGATTTCGACGGGCTGTCGCGGGTCGATTTCGGTGACGCTCGCCGCCGCACCGGCGGGATGGAGCGGCGAAAAACCGGTCGTGCCGCGCGCGGGTCGACAGGCGAGGGGCAATTCGCGCCATTCGGCGGATATCAATTCGATCTTTACCGCCTCATGATTCAGCGGCAGGAGAATTTTGGCCGTTCGCACGGGAAGGCGCGGTTCGCCGGGCGCGTTGCGGATCGCCAGGTCGCCCATTTCGACTCGGGCGATGCCGTGCGGATCGCAACTCGCCACGGGCGCGGGGAACGAATAATCGACAGTGACGGTCGCCGCCGCCGACAGTCGCGGAATGAAAAAGAGAAGAAAGAACAAAACCATGCCGAGCCGTTTCATCAGACCCTCCCGCTGAAACATCGACTCAAGGTAGAAGGGTGCCCGGTGGGCGTCAAGCGAACGTGCGCCGGTGACGGATCCTTTCAATGAAGGCGCACCGAGGAATGTCCAATCGACGGACGGCGGTGGAAAAAATGGATTGGCCGGCCCAAAGACCCTTGTTCACCAAGGCGCGGCCTTGCTAGAATCCGGGCACCTTAAAGTTCCGCGACAAGGCACGGTCCGGAACGGCGGTAACCGGAACGAATAGCCAAGAACGGTAGAAGAGATGAGCGAAAAATTGCGCCTGGCCGTCTTTTTGTCCGGCAGCGGTTCGAATTTCGAGGCCATCGCGAAGAACTGCGCCGAAGGCCAGATTTTTTGCGAGGTGGCGGTCGTGGTCAGCAACGTGCCCGACGCCTACGGACTGGTGCGCGCCAAAAAATACGGCATCCCGACCATCGTTTGCGACCACCGCGAATATGCGACGCGGCAGGAACACGAAGCGGTCTTGCGGCGTGAACTGGCGGCCTTTCGCTACGATCTGGTCGTGCTGGCGGGCTGGATGCGCCTGCTTTCCGGCGATTTCATCCAGGCTCAATACAACCGGCGGCTCGGCCTGCCGGGTATCGTCAATATCCATCCCGCCGATACGGCCGCGTATCAAGGGGTTCACGGGTACGAATTCGCCATGGGCCTGACCAAGAAAGGCCCGCGGCTGACCGAAACGAAAATCACAGTGCACTTCATCGACGCGGGCATGGATACCGGGCCGGTGATCGCCCAACGCGTCGTTCCCATTTTGCCGGCCGACAGCCTCGACGACCTGCGCTCGCGCGGGTTGCAAGTGGAATGGGAACTTTACAGCCGGGTTCTGAATCAAATCGCGCACGGCCGGGTCCATCTGGCGGATGGTCGCGTTCGGATCGAGGAATAAACGCCCCGCGACGGCATCGAGGAACACATGAAGGACGACAAACAAACCACGCTGGCCGCGACCGAGAATCTTCGCTTTCCCGAAGAAATCGACGTGGTTTTTCGCGACGGCGAACGAAAACAAACGGTGACCTACCGGCAGGTGAAGTGGACGTTGAACGGCCGGGATTTCGGCCTGCGGCACGGGGAAAATCCGGGGCGGCCGGCCGCCTTGTACAAACCGGTCGGCGGCCAGTTCACCCTGGGCGAGATCGACCTGGTGCGGACCGCCGGTCCGACCGTCAGCGAACCGGAATTGCTGGCGCCCTGCCATTGCCCGGGCAAGATCGGCATCCGCGACATCGATATCGCCCTGAGCGCCTTGCGCTATACCCTGCATCGGCCGACGTGCGTCATCGTCAAGCACAACAATCCGTGCGGCGCGGCGATGGCCAACCACCCGGATCAGGCCTTTCAACTGGCCGTGCGGGCCAATCGTTCGGCCGCCGTGGGCGCCTGCGCCACGTTCAACCGCCCGGTCGACCTGCCGACCGCCGAGGCGATTCTGCAAGTGCCGCTGGACATTCTGGTGGCGCCCGATTTCGAGGAAGGCGTGCTGGGGATGCTGGCGCGCCGCCCCGACCTGTGCCTGATGCGCGTCGGCAAGCTCGATCAGCTCGCCCAGGATATCGGCCGGCCGCACCTGGCGTTGACCAGCCTGTCCGACGGCGGCCTGATCGCCGAAATGACGGTATCGCCGCCGGCGCTCTCGCGCGAAAACTACCGCCCCTCCAGCGCCCTGCAACACAAGACGCAAGAGGTGCGCGGCAAACGGCAGCCGACGCCGGGCGAATGGGAAGACATGCTCTTCGCCTGGGTGATCGCCGCGACGACCGCCAGTGACAGCGTGGTCTACGTCAAGGATTGCGCCACGGTGGGGATCGGCATCGGCGGCCAGGACCGTACCGCAGTGGCGCAGATCGCCCGCGATTATGCTTACCACAACATGGCCGACCGCCTGGCCTGGGAACGTTTTCACGTACCGTATGACGCGGTCACCGACGAAACCATGCGCGAATCGATTTGGGCCGATGCCGCCGAACTCAAGGGCGGGTTGATCGGCGCGGGCATGGCCAGCGACGGCGCTTTGAACCATCCCGGGCCGTTGGAAGTCGCCTTGCGCGAAGGCGTTACGGCGGTGATTCAACCGGGCGGCTCGGCTTACGACGCCGAACTCATCCGCCTCTGCAATGCCCGCAACGTGGTGATGGTCTTCACCGGCGAGCGCGCCTTCCGGCATTGAAATGCGCCGGCGGATCAGCCGGCCACGATGCTTGGTGAGATTAAAAACCAGCCAAAAAATCTTACGGTTCAGCGCCTCCGCTGAAAAATCAGCGCCCACGGTGGTCCTGCAATCGGTTCGCGAAAATCAATAATCCCGTATTATCAACGAATTGGTGAACCGGCGAAGAGCCGAGCCGGTGGCTGATATTCAATCCGATTAATGCGAGAAATTTTCCGCAATGTCCGTAAGTGTTTGTAAATAAAGTGAAATGCAATTTCTTTCACACGTTGGCACGGGCTTTGCTTTTGGTAATGGTGGGCGGTGAAAGGAACGGCATGAAAAGAAAGGCAACAGTTTCATCCAGCGATCAACCAACACTCTATTCGACCTGTTTTTCAACCAGCAACAAAAGAGAGTCAGCCATGAAGAACATCCTGGTGTTGTCGGTACTGTTCCTGGCGGCGGCATGGTTGAGCGGTTGCAGCGCGATCGAGGATATGATCAACGATCAGACGGCCCGGACGCTGGATCTTTCCCAGCAAATTCAAAACAAGACGACCGAACGAAGCCCGCATCACGCGACGATCGTGGAAAACCTGACCATGATGTCCGGACAAACCGTCACCGCGCCGGCGGTTTCGGCGGCGGACCTGGATGAAGCGATCGGCGTGGCGAGTGGCGATCTGGCCGACACCTTCTTTTTCCTGGCGGCGCGGGTCCGCAATTTGGGCTCGACCCCGGCCAAGGTCGATGTCGCGTTGATTCCCAATGACGCCAGCGGCACCGCCGTTTATATCGCGCCGATCTACGTGGGCGCCAATCAAACCCTGGACATCGACCTGCAGGATCCCTTCATCACCGGCGCCGATGTGATCAACGACCGGATCGTCCAGGTCGTCTCGCAGCTCGACGAGAACTACCTGCTGGTGCCGGTCGTCGCCCTGCAAGGCGGCTCCGGCGCGGGAGTCGTCATCGACCAATTGAAAATCACCGCTTTGCCCACTTACCTGCGCCACGAGGATCTTTCCGAAACCTCGATCGGCGATTATTCCAACCACATCGACCGGATTTACGACACCAAGTTGCTCGGCTCGATCACCAACCTCGGCGCCGCCAGCGCCCAGATCCGCATGCTCCTGACCGAAGGCGAGGGCGATGACGCGGTCAGCACCCTGGTCGCGGAAGCCGTGTTGGATCCCGGCCAGACGATTACGGCCGAGGAGATGCTGGTCGAAGGCGGCAACGAGCTGATCGAAAAAGGGCTGGAAGCGGTCGTCGACGGCGACACGGTCTTTTACGACTATGCCATGGTCAGCCTGGACGACCTGGTGGTGAAGAGCAACGATTTGCGGGTGGAAACGAAAGTCGACGTCTCGGCGAATATTTTCTGACCGTCCGCCGCCGACGCACTCCACGGCGGATGGCCGGTTCCTTCATCAAGGCTTGCTCAGCTCAGCAACTCCCGCGCGATGACGATTCGCTGCACTTCGCTGGTGCCTTCGTAAATGGTGGTCACCCGGGCGTCGCGAAACAATCGTTCCACCACGTACTCTTTCGTATACCCGTAGCCGCCGTGAACTTGCACCGCGTCCCGGACGATCTTTTGCAGGTTTTCGGTGATGAACAATTTGGCCATCGAGGCTTCCTGGGAGAAGCGTTTTTTGTTTTCCTTCAGCCAGGCGGCCCGCAGGATCATGGCGCGCGCCGCTTCCAGGATCGTGCTCATATCCGATACGAAATGCTGGATGGCGCCGAACCGCCCGATCGGCTGGCCGAATTGTTCGCGGATGCGCGCGTACTCGATGACGGCGTACAGCGCCGCGTAGCCGATGCCGAGCGCCTGGCTGGCGACGCCGATCCGCCCGCCGTCGAGCGCCATCATGGCGATTTTGAACCCTTGATTGAGTTCACCCAGCAGATTGTCGCGCGGAATGCGGCAGTTCTCGAAGGTGAGCGCCACGGTATTCGAACCGCGCAGTCCCATTTTGTCCTCGGACTTGCCGATGATCAGGCCCGGCGTGTCCTTCTCGACGATGAACGCGCTGATGCCCTTGGCGCCCGGCAAATCGCCGGTCCGCGCCCAGACGATCAGCACCGACGCGTAGGCGCCGTGCGAAATGAACACCTTGCTGCCGTCGAGCACCCATTGATCGCCGTCGAGGATCGCCTTGGTTTTCAGGGCCGCGGCGTCGGAGCCGGCGCTCGTTTCGGTCAGGCAGAACGAACCGATCGGATCATCGCCGCCGATGACTTTCGGGATGAACCGCCGCTTCTGTTCCTCGGTGCCGAAGACGGCGATCGCTTCGCCGACCATGTTGGTGACGCTCATCGTCACGGCGGTGGAAGCGCAGGCGCGCGCCACCTCGGTCACGGCCAGGCTGAGGGCCACGGGGCCGAACTGGTTGCCGCCATAGGCCTCGGGCACGTTCATGCCCATCAAGCCCAGCGCGGCCATCCGGCGCAGGCTCTCCAGGGGGAAGCGGCCGGTGTGATCCAGTTCCGCCGCCTGCGGGCGCAGTTCATTGGCGGCGAAATCGCGAACCATGTCGACGACCATGCGTTGGTCGTCCGTCAGATTCCAATCCATGTTGAAACTCCCGCGCGCGGGGGCGCTGCCGTGGCGGACGGGAGCAAGGCGTCCTCGCTCCCGCCGCGTAGGGCGTCAATTACTCTTTCAAATAGCTGGTGGCGATGACCAACCGCTGAATCTCGCTGGTGCCTTCGTAAATTTCGGTGATTTTCGCGTCGCGGAAATGCCGCTCGACGGGGTACTCTTTGATGTAGCCGTAACCGCCGAAAATTTGAATGGCCTTGGTGGTGGCGCGCATGGCCGCCTCGGCGGCGTACAACTTCGCCATCGCGGAGTAGCGGCCGAAGCCCTTGACCTTGTGGCTTTTCATCCAGGCCGCCTGATAAACCAACAGGCGGGCGGCTTCGATTTCGGTCGCCATGTCGGCGATCATCCATTGAATGGCCTGCAAGGCGGCCAGCGGCTTGCCGAACTGCTGCCGTTCCTTGGCGTATTTGACGCTGTCCTCGAGGGCCGATTGCGCGATGCCGACCGCCTGCGCGGCGATGCCGATGCGCCCGCCGTCGAGGGTCGCCAGGGCGATCTTGAAGCCCCGGCCGATCTCGCCGAGGCGGTTGGCGTCGGGAACGCGGCAATTCTCGAAAACCAGTTCGGCGGTGGAGGAGGCGCGGATGCCGAGCTTGTCCTCGACCTTGCCGACGCTGAAGCCGGGGGTGCCTTTTTCGACGATGAACGCCGTGATGCCCTTCGACCCCATGTTTTTATCGGCGTTGGCGAACACGACCGCCACCTGCGCTTCGACCGCGTTGGTGATGAACAGCTTGGTGCCGTTGAGAACCCACTGATCGCCGTCCTTGACGGCCGTGGTTTTCAAGGCCCCGGCGTCGGAACCCGCGCCCGGCTCGGTCAAGCCGAAGCAGCCGATCCATTCGCCGGTCGCCATGCGGCTGAGGTACTTCTTTTTCTGTTCTTCGTTGCCGAAGTTGTTGATCGGATCGCAAGCCAGGCTGCTGTGCGCCGAACAGATGACGCCGGTGCCGCCGCAACCACGCGACAATTCCTCGACGACGATGGCGTAGGCCAGGTAATCCATCCCGGCGCCGTTGTATTCCGGATCGTAGGCGACGCCCATCAGACCCAGCTCGCCCATCTTTTTCACGGTCGCCGCCGGGAAGATATGATGCTCGTCCCACTCGGCCGCGTTCGGCTTCAGTTCGTTTTCGGCGAAATCACGAACCATGTCGCGCAGGGCGCGCAGTTCATCGCTTAGTTGAAAATCCATGGCTCCCTCACTCCCCCGGAAAGGCCGCGCGTGCGGCGGTTTATTTGTCCTTGAAAGCCGGCGCCCGCTTGCCGAGGAACGCCTTCATGCATTCTTTTTGATCCTTGGTCGAACACAGCAAGGCAAACGCCTGCCG
>JAAYVF010000003.1 GCA_012517325.1 Myxococcales bacterium
GGGGCAGCTGCCCCTCCAGGACGCAGACCAGCAACCTCATCCGCTGTAACTCCTTGGGAGTCATCGAAATCATGTCCTTCTTCATGGGGGACATAATCGCTAAGCAGTTACAGGGGACAAAGTCGCTAAGCTAATACAGCGATTGAACCGCATCTTGACAGTCCACACCCCGGCCGACACAATCCCTCGGTATATTGTTGACGGAGAATCCATGGGCCGTTTGTTCAACCTCATCTTTTGTTTATTCGCCATTGCCGTCGCCTTGACCGGCCTCCCAGCCTGTCATGGCGAATCCAAGGGCCCGCCGGACGAAGATACACCGGCCGACGATTCCGTCTCTTTCGACGGTTCCATCTATTTTTCCGGAACCTGGCTCGGTCAGGCCGGCACCTATGAATTGAACCTCGACACCCGCGAAGCCAAATTGCTGTCTTCCGTCGTGGGCGTTTTCATGCAGACCGCCGGCGCGACCGATGCGATCCTGCTGCTCACCGCTCAGAACGAAGCCGTGATCCTCCGGCCCTCCGACGGCCAGATCATTCCCCTGACCACCACGACCAACGCCTATCTGGCGCCGAACGGCCGCAAATATTTCTATCACGACCCGGAATCCAATACGCTGTACGAAAGCCACGTCGATGCGACCGGTGGCCGCTCCTTCGCGGCGGACGGCCGCTACGGCGCCCACTCGCCGGACCTGGAGCGCGTCGCCTATCTGAACAACCAGGGGGTCGTGCTGACCGACGCGGACAACACCTCGCCGACCCAGGTGGATTTCACCGGCCTGGTCAAACCCGACGAGACGTTCATCGTGCCGGAAAGCGGCGATTACTTCCCGCGGTGGTCGCCCGACGGCGAACGCGTCGTGGTGTCGGTGATGGTGGCCAACGCGGACGGCAGCTTCAACCGGGGGTTGGCGATCGTGACCGACCGCGCCGGCGTTTTGCAATTTTACCTGGCCAACAGCCCGACCGAACCGGCGTGGTCGGCCGACGGCAAATTGCTTTATTACATTTCGGAAAAAACCATCTACGCCTGGGATTTCGACGCGGAGCAGAACCTTTACATCGACGGCGGCAGCAACACCGTCAACAGCAAGATCCGCCTGAATCGAAAAGGCAATTACCTGGGCTTCGTGCGCCTGGCCAGTGACGGCCGCACCGGCGCCCAGGTCTACGACCAGGCCGACGGCGCCTCGACGATCATCGTGCCGTCCGCCAACAACGGCGCTTCCTCGCTCGATTGGCCGCGCCAGTCTTATTGCACCGCCGGCGGCAATGCCGCCCCCACCCTGACCAAGGTGGAAGTGCTGGTGGATGGCGTGGTCCAGGAAAATCCGCAAGTGACGCCGCCGAGCGTCGCGGTACTGCGCCTTTACCTGTCGGACGGTGATTGCAACCTGCGGCACGGCGTCGCCTTGTACCAGACCGGCGACAACATCCGGCGCCCGGTTTCGCTCAACCTTCCCGCCGACGCCGGCTGCAACAACCAGACCACCGATCTGCCCGCGCCGGTCCTGGCGCCGGGAACGTACGAGATCAGCCTGACGGTCGAGGATATCTGCGGTTCGGCGAGCGGGCCGGCGACTTTTCCGTTGACCTATTTGGAAGCCGCGGATGATGATGACGACAACGACGATAACGATAACGACAACGACAACGATACGACGCCGTAGGGCGACGCGATTTTCACATTAAAATTTTGCAGCCTTTTCATCGGGTCAAAACAGTGAAATATTGGCCATTATTCAAGTTCATGACGTGTCGGAGTTTAATATGACCGAGCTGAACGAAAAACGGACGAATTATCGCAAGGCCAAGCTGGCGAAGCAGGATTTGACCAACCTGGATTTGCGCCAGGCCGACCTGACCGGCGCCAATTTGCGCAAAGCCAAGCTGGCCGGGATGAATCTGGAAAACGCCATTTTGGAAAAAGCGGATTTGCTGGACGCCGACCTGAACGGGACGACTCTCTTGCGGACCAATCTGCGCGGTTCGTCCATTCGCGGCACGTGGGTGAAAGTCCAGGCCGATTGCGCGGATTTTTCCGGCGTCCTGGCGCAAAAATGGCAGTTGGTCGACTGTCGCTTCTCGCACGTCAATTTTTCGCAACTCAACACCCGGCGGGTGGAATTTAAAAACTGCACTTTCGAGGCCTGCGACTTCACCCGCGCCAACGCCCCCGACGCCGTGCTGACCAATTGCCGGCTGATCGATTGCACCATCGATCAGGCCGATTTTTCCTGTCTGGTGATCAACCAAACCGAGTTTCAACACGTCAGCCTCAAACAGGCCGATTTTTCGGGAATGATCGCCGAGCAGAGCGCCTTCCGCGATTGCGACCTGACGCGCGCCCTGTTCATCGCCAGCGAAGTGAAGCAGTTCACGCTGGAAAACAATCCCTACACCAAGGCCGATTTCCGCCACGTCAATGGGCTGACCGAGGACCAGCAGGCAAAGATCCTCGCCGCCGGCGGCCGCATCAGCAAACGCCGTCTGCGGAAGTGGATCAAATCGATTTGGCAAACTCCGAAAGGCAAGGCCGCCATCATCGCGGTTTTCGCGTTGATCGTCTTCTTTTACTACAACGCCACGAACAACCCTTCTTCCTGGCGCGAAGAAAAATTAATCCGTCACGCCAACGAGGCGAGCGGCAAAGGCGATTACGACCAAGCGCTGAAGTATTACAAAATTCTGCTGATGCGACAGAAAAAGGATGAAAACGATCAGGCGGTTTTCCGCACGCAAATCGATATCGCGCATCTTGACGCGGCAAAGAAGGATTTCACCAACGCGTTCGCCTCGCTCCGCGAGGCTTTGACCGTGCCCAACATCGGGGAGATGGAACGCCGCAACGCGATGCTGGAAATTCTGCAGCTCTACCTGGCCAAACAGGACATGGCGGGATTTTTTGCCGAGTTGGAAAAAATGATGGCCGCCCAAACCGTTTCCGATCAAATGTTCGAATTATTAAACCAGGTCATCGGCCTCACCAAGGATCCGCAACAGTTGCAATCCATCTTGGCGTTGTTGGATAAACACGGCAGTACCGCCGCCCCGGCCGACAAATTCCAATTCCTTTTCTATCGGGCATTGACCCTCCACGAAATGCGGCAAGATACGGAGGCGGAAAACCTCCTGCTGGCGTTGGAACAGGAGCCCGCGATTCCGCCGCTTCTGCTACGGCGTTCAATGATGACGCGCGCCAATATTAAAGAACTCAGCCAACAGATTGACGACGCCCGCGCCATTTACGCCCGCCTGCGCGAGCTTTTTCCGGACGCCGTGCAGGAAAACGATTACGCTAAAATCAACGAAGCCAACCTGCTGGCCTCGCAAGGAAAATTTGCCGAAGCCGAAAAATTGTATCAGGAAATCATCAGCCATACCGTCTCTCCCGAAATCGAGAATTCCACGAAAATGAGCCTGGCGATCGTTTACAGCAACCTGCGGAAATTCGATCAGGCCCACGGGCTCATCGACGAAGCGCTCAAATACTTCAAATCGGACCAACCGCAATATCAGGAAGCGCGCATCCGGCAGGCGACGATTTACGCCGATGAAGGCAAGAACGACAAAGCCATTTCCTTGCTTCAGGAATTCCTGCTTTGGACGACCAATAAAAACTACGCCGCCTGGGCCAAAAGAGAGTTGAGCAATATTTACCGCCGACTCGGCCGGTACGAAGACGCCTACGCTCTGTTGCGCGAAATCGCCGACAACCCCAACGCCCCGGAAACCAAGGTCGCCTTGCTGGAAGAATACGCGACCATGTTGATCGAAGGCAACGAAGTGGACCGCGCCACCAACGCCATTACCCAGGCTTTGACGATCGCGACCGGCGATCAGCAAATCAATCTGAAACGGCGGCTGTACGAATTGCAAAAACAAAGCGGCAAAATCGCCGAGGCGACGATCACCTTGAACGAGTTGACCGCGTTGCCGCCGCCGGATAAGGAACTTCACCTTTGGGCGTTGCTGGAGCAATCGAATCTGGAACGAATCAACAACAATCTGCCCAAAGCCAACAAATGGTTGCAGGAGATTCTCGCGATCAACTGGGCGCCGGGACAGACTCCCCTGAATTTCGCGATGACGACCAGAGCGCAGGACCCGGAAGGGATCAACCTGGCCAACAAGCTCTACGAAAAAATCATCGCGCTCGAGCCGGAAAAAAGTTATCTCGGCGGAACCGCCCGCCTGGTCCTCGCCGAACGCCTGGCCGACGAGGCGATCGCCAGAAAAACCGCGCCGAGTTCCCGCCTGGAGGAACTGTTGTCGGGGGTGATTCAGGCCAACACCGACATCAACCTCGTCATCCAAGCCTACGATTTGCTGGCCAGGCCTTATCTGGCCAATGGTGACTATTCCCGCGCCCTGCAGTGGTACCAGAAAATGGAACAGAACCGGTCCAACGACCGCCTGGCCATCGTCGCGAAATTGGGCCAGGCCACCGTCTACGCGGCGCAGCAACAGACGGACAAGGCGCTGGATCTGCTGGCCACCGCCCAAGCGACCTGTATCGATGCGATGGACTGCTGCCGCATCGGCACCGAGCAACTGCGCATTTTGAAAAAAGCCCGGAAAACCGACGAAATCAAAAAAATGAACGACTTCCTTCGCAACAAATATTTCGATTGCTGGGCTTCGCAGAATCAGGATCTGGTGGTCAATCCCTAGCAGGCTGTTGAAAAAAGCCGTCCTGGCCTTTTTCAACCGCGCTCAACAAAAAGCGTGGTTTTTATTTCGCTTCATTTTCGGCAACTTCGGAAGTTGCCGAAAATGGCGATCCATCCATGGATCGCACGCCGGGTGTTTTTCAACACCCGGCTAGCCGGCTATTGTTTGGCCGGACGAACCTCGGCCATCGCCAGATGACCCGCCACGAATTGCCGTAGCGCCGCCGCGCTGTCGGGAGGCACCAGGGCGCCGACGTCGATGCGGCTCGCTTCCGCGCAGAGCGGATGATCGGGGTGGCCGGCCCAGATGTTGCCCGTGCATCCGCCGAGGATCAACCAGGGCTGCAAGCCGGACGGCGCCCGGCGAACCAAGGCATCCAATTCCTCGACCGGCAGTTGCCGCCCTTCGTAAAGCCCGACGCCGATGCCGAACCAGCAGTAAGGCAGCAAGGGATCGGGTTGTGCCGCGCATTTGTCGACAGCGATATTCAACTGCCGCGCATGGTCCAAGCCATATTTGATCCCGGCCCCGAAAACAAAGCTCTGCAACGCCGGCCCGGACAGCCGCCTTTCGATCTGCTGAATCCGTTCGTGCTCGGCGCCCCATTTGATGCCGATTTCCATGTAAATCACGTCGCGATCGTAGGCATTGCTCTTCAATCGCTCGGCCTGCGGACGGACTGGGGTCAACAAGCCGGCATAGGCGACCGCGCCCAGACCGAGCAAGCCGACGAGCGCCGCCAGGGCGGGATAGCGCCAGCGTCCGGGCCACGCCGCGCCGACCGCCAGGCCGCCGGCCAACAGCAGCATGGGATAAAGAATGAAAATATGCGCGTGGCTCTCCGGATCCAACAGGCCCCATTCCGGGGCCAATAAACCGTAATCGCTGAAACTGAAAACCACCGAGTAAAGCAGGACGAAACCGATGGGGAACATCGCCCCGAACGCCGCATCCGCTTCGACCCGCCTGGAACCGGGCAGCAGAGCCCGGCCCATTTCGGCTAGCTTGCGCCTATAAAAGGCGATCGACATCCCGAACAGGAACAGAGCGAGAATCAGATATCCGTAAGACAAAAACTGGATCGCCGGAACGGAAAAACCGTGAAAATGAAGCCCGGAGGCCAGGTCGTTGGTCCACAAATGCCAAAGCCGGCCGAAGCCCGACGCCAACCGCCGCCCCAGGCCGGTGGACTTGCCGACGGCGTCGGTCAACCGCCCCAGGCCGCGCCAGTCGTGGGTGAGGTTGTACAAAAACCAGGGTAAAAGCCCGACGAGCGCCCCCGCCAACACCGCCATTCCATGACGGAACCCCGCCCCGGCGGGCCGCGCCAGCCACCACAAAACGAGCAGCCAGAGAACCGTGACGGCGAAACCGTAATGGATCCACACGCCGAGGCCGAAAAACACCCCGTGCAGGAGGTAATCGCGGATGGTCTGACGCGGAGCCGCGAGCTGCCGGAAAACCAGCAGAAACGCCGCCAATGACAGCATGGCGTTTTCCGCGTAGTTGCCCCACGGCAGCAGGCCGATCTGCAACACGGCGGCCGGCGGCAGCAGAAACAGCGCTCCCGTCGCCAGTCCGCCGGGCCATCCCGTCCGCCGCCAGGCGAACCAGGAGGCGAACAGCGCCATCAATACCGTCGTGGTCAGCGCCACGCCCTTCAGCGCCAGGTAGGTTTTTCCGAACAGCAGGAAATACGGAATCGTCAGCAAGCCGAACAACAGGGTGCCGCCCTCGTAATCGCCCGGTTGATATTCAAGCAGGGGCAATTCGGGCCCGGCCATGATCAGCGCGGCGATCGAGCCGGTTTTGTATTCCTCTTCGTCGTAAACGTACTCACTGTAGTAGAGCAGCGGCAGGCGGTCGGCCAGCACGGCCAAGACCAGCAACAAAGCCAGCAGCAGCCCGATCCGGCGATTCATGGCAACGGCACCACTTGCCCGCCGATCGAGCCGGATTCGAAAACGATCGTCCCTTGCCGGTTGCCGGCGCAATCGCCGCCGATCACCCGGCCGTAATCGGAACCTTCAATGAAGGAAATGCCGCGGAAATTGCCCGTCGCTTTCGCCCGCACCGCCAGGCAATCGTCGCTGTCGTACAAAAACAAGAACCCGTCGACGCCGTTGTCGATCGCGGTCGAATCGAGCACGACCGTCCGCGGGCTGGAACGGACGCTGACGCCTTGAAAACGGCAGCGTTCGGCGCGGCAGCCAGAAATCAATCCGGCAGGCGAGTAATAGAAAAAGAAACCGTGCCGATCGCAAAATTCCGCTCGGCAATCGAGAAACGAAACGCGCCGGGCGCCTTCGGCATCGAATCCCGAGTCGGGAGCGAAGCGAACGTCGATCCCCTGGATCCAAACGTCGTGCGCCCCGTTCACGACCAACGCGTCCTCGGCATAAGCCAGCTCAACGGTCTTGGGCAAAGAGGCCGGGCCGAGATCCAAAACCACTTCCTTTTTCTCGGCGTCCCACCAACAAGTGTTTGGTTTCAGTTCACCCGGATTCGCGACCGCGGCGAGGATCTCGACTTGATCCGGGGCCGCCGGCAGAAAAGCGCCGAACACCTGCCGTTCGGCCTTCGCCCGCCAGCGGCTGTCAGCCTGTTTTTGCCAAGCCGCCGCGGTGATCGCAGTGGTCGGTGATAGAACCGGCCGCGGCCGACCGGGCCAGGCCAGGAGGCGGGTCGGCCGGCGCGGATCGCCGGAAAGAGCGGCGGGGATCGCGACCGCTTCGCGGATCGGCTCGTCCTTCACTCCGGCCAACCACAAAGTTCCGCCCGGCGAAAGCGCCGTCAACCCACGTTGGATGGTCCGAAACGGTTTCTGTGCCGAGCCGTCGCCCTCGTCGGCTCCGGCGGTCGGATCGACGTATACCGCCGTCGCGGGCTGCTTTTCCTCGAAAACCGCCTCGCGCGGCGCGGTGATTTTCCACGATTCGTCGAGCCGCCCGGCCTCCGCCAGGGCGCGGGCGACCGCCAGCGAAACTCGCTCGTCGTTCTGGTCGGCCATTTCGACGAGCGCCGGCGCGACCCGGCCGTCGAGATGCGTCGCCAGCGCTTCCACGACCGCCAACCGGACCTCGACCGACGGATCCTCGCGCGCCGCGAGCAGGGCTTCAGCGGCCGTCGGCCCACCGATCCGGCCCAGCGCATAGGCGGCGATTTCCCGCACCCGCGGATCGCGATCGTTTTGCAAATGGCGGATCAGCGACTCGCGCGCCGCTTCCACGCGGTGCACCCCCAGCTTGAGGGCCGCCAGGCGGCGCTCGACATCGCGATCGTCGTCGGGGTAATCCAAGGTCGCCAACCAGGCGCCGCTTTCCTTCGGCGGGGCCGGCCGCGCCGCCGGTCCGCCGGGCGAGCCGGACGAGCAAGCCAGCAGTATCCCGGCCAGAAACAAAATCAAGAGATTGCGTTGCATCGGGGCAGTGTAGCATCGTCGGCGGCAAAACCAAAACCCAACTTGACAGGATCGGGCGGCCCCTCGTACGCTCTGGAGTGGTTTTTTAAGGAAGGAGACCCCCCATGAAAGCGAATTGGCTGTGGTTATTGCTGGGCTTGGCCCTGGTTTTCGGTTTGGCGATGGCTTGCGGCGGCGGCGATGACGACGATGACGACGACAATGCCGCCGGCGATGACGATAACAACACCGACGACGACAGCGGCGACGACGATGACGACAACGACGACAACGACGATTCCGGCGACGACGATCTGGGCGTGCAAAACGCCACGCAGAGCGAATGCCTGGATGACGCCGAAGGGAAGGACGACATCTGGGATCCGATGGAAGATCCAATCGACGTCGTGCAAGTGGCCTGGGACAGCGGCGTTCTGCAGATCGAGGATCTTTTCGCCTACGCCAATTGCGGTTTTGAACTCGAAGTGGCGGTCGCGTTGGAAGACGACGTAATCACCGTCACTGAAAACGACATCGGGACGCCGGCCGATTGCATGTGCCCCTTCAATTTGAATTACGAAATCACCGGCATCCCCGCCGGCGACTACACCCTGCGGATCGAGCGCACCAGCCTGAAGGAAAAGGCCGGTTCGGAAATCTTCGAATTCGCTCTGACGCTCGGCGCCGACAATTTCAAATGGTACGTGCCCTACGTCGAGTTGTTCTCCGCCGGCGACACCGCAACGCAGCCCTTCCAGGCGCGGATCGCGGCCTGCTACCTCTATCACCTGGCCGACCAGCGATTCTACGTTTCCGGCAGCGGCAACATGTATCACGTCTTCGCCTACGATTGGTACAACCTGGACCAGCCGGGCGAAGCCGATCCGAATTGCCAGATGCCGGTCCTGGTGGATATCGGCAACCTGGGTGCCGGTTCTTATTATTTCGGCGCGCCCTCTTACCACGATGACGAATGGTCGATGCTGACCTTCGAAGCCGACATCGAATAACGAAATGCCGTATCCGGGCAAATTGACGCTGGTTGCCACGCCGATCGGCAACCTGGGCGATTTGACTGTCCGCGCGCGGGACGCGTTGGCCGGTGCCGATCTGATCGTCGCCGAGGACACCCGCCGCACCGGGAGACTGCTGCAGCACCTGGCGCTCGACAAACCCCTGCTCTCCTTTTTCGAGGGAAATCAAAAAAGCCGCACGGGCCAGATCCTGGCCGAATTGCGCGCCGGCCGGCAAATCGCCCTGGTCACCGACGCCGGCAGTCCGGTGATTTCCGATCCGGGTTATGAACTCGTGTACGCCTGCCTGGCCGAGGAAATCGCCGTCGAGGCGCTGCCCGGCCCGTGCGCGGCGATCATGGCGCTGCAGCTTTCCGGGCTGCCGCCGGACCGCATTGTGTTCGACGGCTTTCTGCCGCGCAAAGGCCCGGCGCGCCGCGACCGGCTCGAATCGTATCGTCGTCTGGAAGGCACGGTCGTCCTTTACGAGTCGCCCAATCGGTTGACGGAGACCCTGCAAGACCTGCTCGACGCGCTGGGTGACGTTTCCTGCGCGGTGCTGCGCGAAATGACCAAGCTGCACGAGGAGGCGGTGCGCGGCCCCGTCAGTTACGTACTGGAACGCTTCGCCGGGCGGGAAGAAATCCTCGGCGAGGTGACCATCGTCTTTCGGTTGCCCAAGCCGCTGCCGGCCGAATTGGGTCAGGCCATCGCCGGCGCCCGGCGGCTCAAACACGATCTGGGATTCAAAACCAAGGACGCGGCGACGGCGGCGGCGCTGTTCACCGGGGTCGATAAAAAGGCCGTCTACCGCGCACTGACGGAGGATGAACCGGAATGAGCGACGAAGAGATTCGCGCCAAAGTAAGGGAAAAAGCGATCGAAAACCGATTGCCCTGCCGGGTGGCGCTGGCACTGGCGGACGAACTGGGCGTGCCTCCCAAGCGGATCGGCGACGCGGCCAACGCGGAAAAAATCAAGATCGCCGCCTGCCAGCTCGGCTGTTTTAAATAAACAGCCGTCCCCGCCGGCTGGCGGGAACGGCGGCGGCGTTTCCAGGGAAAACGCTATTTGGCCTCGGCCGTTTCCTTATGGATCGGGAACGGTGGCGTCACGCCCTTGGCGTCCCGGCGCTTGCGCGCTTTGGCCTGGTCGCGATCCCGCCGCTTGCGTTTCATCACGGTCATCTTGGTATTCGAAGCCATCGCAAACCTCCTGAATAACCTACCCGCTTTCGCGTGGAGCGCGTTATATACTGCAATTGAAAAAGGCTGTCAAACGCCGTCACTCCGCGAAAACCCGGTAAAAAAACGAAAAATCATCCGGCCGCGCACCTTTTTCGCCCGGAGAGACCCCTCCCCGCCCGCTTCGTGATTGACCCTGCCGGGCGACGATGACAATATGTTTTTTCGTCTGAACTTTCGCTTCCGAAAATGGAGGCCTGCATGGTGCGAAAAGCGAAAAGCGGGATGGAATCCTTCGAGGAACGCCTGGCGCGGTTGGAAGAGTTGGTCACCCGCCTCGAAACGGGCAATCTGCCGCTGGAAAACGCGGTCGACACCTTCGAGGAAGGGATGAAACTCTCGCAATCCCTGGCGGCGACCCTGCAAACCGCCGAAAAGCGGGTCGAGGTGCTGTTGGCCGGCGAGAACGGCCAGGTCGTCGCCAAACCGCTCGAAATCGAAACGACCGACGACGAGGACGACGCCGACGAGGAGCAGAATCGTTGACCAATCTTCTTACGCGCATCCAATCGCCCGCCGATCTGAAAACGCTGAATCCCGATGAATTGACGGAGTTGGCGCGGGAAATCCGCACGGCGATTCTGGCCACCGTCTGCGAAACCGGCGGACATCTGGCGTCCAACCTGGGAACGGTGGAACTGACCCTGGCCATGCATTATGTGTTCGACAGCCCCCAGGACAGCATCATTTGGGACGTCGGCCATCAGGCCTATACCCACAAATTGCTGACCGGCCGGCGCGACCGCTTCGGGACGCTGCGGCAGCTCGACGGCATCTCCGGTTTTCCCAATCCGGCCGAAAGCGAGCACGATAAATTCATGGTCGGGCACAGCGGCACCTCGATCAGCTCCGGCGTCGGCCTGGTGGAGGGCAATCACCTGGCGGGGCGCGACGACCGCAAGGTCGTGGTGGTGATCGGCGACGGCTCGATGACCGCCGGCATGTCGTACGAGGGCCTCAACCATGCCGGGCAACTCAGCCGCAACATCATCATCGTGCTCAACGACAACGAAATGAGCATCAGCCCCAACGTCGGCGCGTTGTCGGGCTACCTGAGCCGGCGTTATCTGAGCCGCGCCGGCGAGGCGATCCGCCGCCGCCTCAAGCTGTTTTTGAAGGGCATCCCGATCGTCGGCGAGGACATGTACCACACGGCGCACCGGATGGAAGAGGCGATCAAGGCCTTTCTGGCGCCCGGTTTTCTGTTCGAAGCGCTGGGCTTCCGCTACGTGGGGCCGCTCGACGGCCACAATCTCGACCTGCTGATCAGCACCTTCCACAACGTCAACCGCGCCACCGAGCCGGTGCTGGTGCACGTGCAGACGGTCAAGGGCAAGGGTTATCCGCCGGCGGAAACGAACCCCGATAAGTTCCACGGCGTCGGCGTCTTCGACCTGGCGAGCGGCCAGGCGAAAAGCAAGGCCGGCGGCCCGCCGAGTTACACCGAGGTGTTCGCCGACACGATGGTCCGGCTGGGCCGCGAAAACCCGCGGATCGTGGCGATCACCGCCGCCATGCCCAGCGGGACGGGCCTGGAAAAATTCGCCGCGCAGTTCCCCGACCGCTCTTACGACGTCGGCATCTCGGAACAACACGGCATCACCTTCGCGGCCGGCCTGGCCAAGGCGGAATTTCAGCCCATCGCCGCGATCTACAGCACTTTCCTGCAGCGCGCCTACGACCAGATCGTCCACGACGTCTGCCTGCAAAAACTGCCGGTCGTTCTGGCCCTCGACCGCGGCGGCCTGGTCGGCGACGACGGCCCGACGCACCACGGCGTTTTCGATCTGTGCTACCTGCGCCACATTCCCGAGATCGTGCTGATGGCCGCCAGCGACGAGGCGGAACTGGTCGACATGCTGGCCAGCGCCTTCGCCTACCGGCGGCCCGTCGCGGTGCGGTATCCGCGCGGCGCCGGCGCCGGCGTGCCGCTGCCCGATCCGCCGCGGATTCTGGAACTGGGCAAGGGTGAATTGAAAAAACCGGGAAACGACGCCGTCATCGTCGCGATCGGCAACCGCGTTTATCCGGCCCTGGAGGCCGCCGCCATCCTGGCGAAGGAGGGCCTCGACGCCGCGGTCATCAACGCCCGCTTCGTCAAGCCGCTCGACGGCGAGTTGATCGCGGAATGGGCCGCGAAGACCCGGCGCGTGGTCACGGTGGAGGAAGGCAGCGGTTTGGGCGGCTTCGGTTCGGCGGTGCTCGAGCTCTTGTCGGCGCGCGGTCTCGCCGACGTGAAAACGCGCCTCGTGGCGCTGCCCGATCGGTTCATCGAACACGGCGCGCCGGAGGCGTTGCGCCGCCGCACCGGCATCGACGTCGCCGGCATCGTCGCCGCCGTGCGCGAACTCGGCCGCGCCGACGCGCCATGACCGCCAAGGTCCGCCTCGATCAACTGCTGTTCGACCGCGGCCTGGCGCCCTCACGCGAGAAGGCCAAGGCGCTGATCATGGCCGGCCTCGTGCTCGTCAACGACCGCCCGGAAACCAAAGCCGGCTCCCCGACCGATCCGGCCGCCGCGATTCGCCTCAAGGACGAGGGCAGCCGCTACGTCAGCCGCGGCGGCGACAAGCTCGTCGGCGCGCTCGCGGCGTTCCCCTTGCCGCTCGCCGGCGGCCGCTTTCTCGACATCGGCCAATCGACGGGCGGTTTCACCGACGCACTGCTGGAGCACGGCGCGGCGGCCGTCACCGGGGTGGATGTCGGCTACGGGCAACTGGCGATGAAATTGCGGCGCGACCCGCGCGTAACCTGCATCGAACGCTGGAACGCGCGCGACCTGCCGGCCGATTTTTTCGCGGGCGCGCTCTTCGACGGCGCGGTGATCGACGTGAGTTTCATTTCGCTCACCCTGATTCTGCCCGGCGTGGCGGCGCATGTGCGGCCGGGCGGATTCCTGCTGGCGCTGGTGAAACCGCAGTTCGAGGCCGGGCGGGCGCAAGTCGGCAAGGGCGGCGTCGTGAAGGATCCGCTGATCATCGCCGCCTGCGTCGAAAAAGTCGCCGCCGGCGCGGCGACGCTCGGCCTGGTCGACCGGGGCCGCGTGCCCTCGCCGATCACGGGCCCCAAGGGCAACCAGGAAATATTTCTTTGGCTGGAGAAACCGGCGGGATGACGGCGCGCTTTTTACATACGGCCGACTGGCACCTGGGCCACGCCTTCGCCTCTTTCGGCGAAGCGGCCGCGCGGCGGCGTGAGGATCAGCGGCAGGCGATCGCCCGCCTGGTGGATCTGGCGATCGCCGAAAAAGTCCATGCCTTTCTCATCGCCGGCGACCTGTTCGATTCCACCCGGCCCGACGGCGCCGCGCTGGGCGTGGCGCGGCAGGCGCTGGACCGGCTCGCCGCGGCCGGCATCCCCGCGTTCGCCGTGGCGGGAACACACGATTACCTGGGCCTCGAAAACGGGCGGCCCGTGCTGGCCCACGAGAACCTGCACTGGTTCGACGCGCCTGCCTGCGACAAGCCGGTCAAAACCGGCCCCGCCGAAAACCCGCTGTGGCTGTACGGCCTCTCGGCCCTGCCCGGCAAACCGGCCGACCTGGACTCGCTGAAATCGCGCGGCGCCGAAGGGACGCACGTCGCGTTGTTGCACGCCACCGTGCTGGCGCAGACCGGTTTGGCGGTGGAACACAAAGACTTGCCGGTCACGCCGCCCCAACTCGCGAATCTGCAACTCGACTACGTCGCGCTCGGTCACTTTCACACGTTCGCCGAAATCCGCTTCACCGGCCGGCTCGTCGGCTGCTATCCCGGCACCCCGGAAAGCCTGCGTTTCGGCGAGACCGGGCCGCGCCTGGCCTTGCTCGTCACCGCCGACCGGGACGGCGTGCATGTCTTTCCCCACGCCGTCGGCAGCGGCGTCTGTGCCGCGGCGGCCCTCGACTGCGCCGGCTCGGCCGACGAGGCCGCCCTCGTCCACGCCATCGAGGCGCACGGCGGCGCGAACGTGTACGCGCGGTTGCGCCTGCAGGGGCTGATCGACGAGCCGCTCGATCCGGAAGCCTTGCACGCCCGCACCGCCGACCGCTTCGCCTATCTCGAACTGGTCGACGAAACCGATTTGTCGGCCAGTCACCGGCTGGCCGATCTGGCCCGCGAACCCTCGGTGCGCGGCCACGCCATTTCGCTGTTGTTGCGCCACCTCGAAGGCGAAACCGATCCGCGGCAGCGCCGGCTCGCGCAACGCGCCCTCGCCCACCTGGTGCTGGAATTCGACCGCCATCGCTCCGGGGGCGCGGCATGATTTACCTGGCCAAACTCCGCCTGGACCAACTGGGCCCCTTCGAGCAACGGGAAGTGGAATTCGGCCCCGGCCTCAATATCGTCGTCGGCCCCAACGAAGCGGGTAAATCGACCATCGCCTGGACGATCCTGGCGGTGCTCGTCGGCGACGCCGAGGCGGAGCGCCGCCATCATCGGCCGCACCAGGGATCGTTCGGCGCCGCGGTGCGGCTGGAAACCGACGCGGAATCGTGGATCGTCGATCGGGATTTCGCCTCGCACGAGGTGAAAATTTCGCAGGTGCGGGACGGCCGCGCCGAGGAAAAATTCCGCGCGGTCGTTTCCCCCAAGGGCCGCAGCGCCAACGTGCAAGCCTTCCGCCAGATTATCGGTTCGCTGTTCGCCCTGCCCGATCCGCAACTCCTGCCGCCCCTGCTCGGCGGCAACCTGGAGCGCGTCCTGCCGGCCGAGGCCGCCGAACGTATCCGGCAGATACTTTCGGGACGGTTGCTGCACGATCACGCCCAGGTGGCCAAGAGCCTCCAGGACAAGTATTTCGCCCTGACGAAGGTCAACCCGGCGGGCCGCAAACGAGTTAAAAACGGCCGGCTGGAAAACGTCGAGGAACGGATCGCCGAGGCGCGGCGGATGCTGGAACAGGCGCACCGCTCGGCCGAGGAATGGCGCAAGGCCGAGCAGGGATTCACGGCGGCCGCGCAGCGGCTGGCGGCGATCGAAAACGAAATGCGCGCCGCCAACCAAAAAATCGACCGGCTGGGCGCCCTGCTCGAGCTCGACGAGAAGCTCGACACCCTGCGGGAAAAAGCGCGCAACCTGGACGTCGATCAGCAGCGCTGGCGCGACCTGGAAGCCCGCGAAAACGAGTGCCGGCGCGAATTGCAGGCGCACGCCGCAGTCGACTCCCTGACCGCCGGCCAGATTCAGAACCTGCGGCGCAAACGCAGCCTCCTGGCCTCCGCCGCCGAACGCGAGGAAAAGCGCCGGGAATTGACCGATCAAACCCAACTGCAAAGCGCCGGCGACCTGGCCTGGAAATTGATCGCCACCGGGCTCGCCGCGGCGCTGGGCGCGGCCGGCATTTTCCTGTTGCCGTCCTGGCGGCCGACCGTGGCGGCGGTGAGCGGATTGTTCGTGCTGGTTTTTCTGGGCCTCGCCCTGCGGACCTGGCTCGGCCGGCTGACCGCCGGAAAAATTCTGCAGGCGCGCCTCGCCGATCTGGCGGCCGACCGCGACCAGGCGTTGGCCGAAGCCGGTAACCTGGCGATCGGCGCCGGTTTCGATCACCTGCATCTGGGTGAACTTGAGGACGTGCTGCGTCGCCTGGAAATCGTGCAACAGTTGCGCCATCAGCTCGAAACCCTGGCTTCGCAGAAGGAGATTTTGCCGTCGGCCGAAAACCTGGCCGAGGCGCAAAAGCGGTTGCGGGCCGAGGAAGAGCGCCTGCAGGACGAAAAGAAATCGCGGCAAGCGGCCCCGCCGGCGATCGCCGCTTACGACACCGATCAACTCGGCGCCCTGGTCGCGCGGTTGACGGCGCTGGAATCGGCGCAGGAAAAGGCCCGGACGGAACGCGACGAAGCGCTGGCCTGGCTGGCGCAGTGCCAGGGGCGGCTCGACAACCCCACGGCCTGGGAAGAAGCCTTGCAGGATTACGAAGCCGAGCGCGAATACCTCAAACAGGAAAGTGAAGCGCTGTGGCTCGCTCTGGAAACCCTGGATCGCGCCCGCGACGAATTCATGGGCGAGGATCTGATCCGCCTCGCCGCGACGACCCAACGCCTGTTCGACCTGCTGGTCGCCGACAACCGGCGTCGCGTGGCCGTCGACCAGAACCTGTCGCCGCTGCTGACCGATCGCGAGGCGACCTTCGACCTGGACCTGCTTTCCCGCGCGACCGGCGATCAATTGCTGCTCTGCTGCCGGTTGGCGCTGCTCGATCACCTGACCGGCGACCGGCGGGCGCCACTGTGGCTCGACGACGCGGCGGTCGGTTACGATCGCGAACGCCGCGCCCGGCTGCTGGAATTGCTGGCGCGCATCGCCGACGAGCGCCAGATCATTCTGTTCACGCCCGACGAGGCGCTGGTCGCGGCGGCCGGCGATCGCGCCCGCGTGATCGCGCTGCCCTGAGCAAACGGAGGAACGGCACCCGTGAGCGAACCGAAAAAGGTCCGCGCCTTATCGATGTTTTCCGGCGGTCTGGACTCGCTGCTGGCCACCCGTCTGCTGGCAAATCTGGGCGTGGAGGTTCTGGCGCTGCATTTCACCGCGCCGTTCATCGACCCGCACCCCGCCGCCGGGAAAGGAAACCGCGCCGCGCAGTGGGCCGAACGGCTCGGCGTGCCGCTGCGGATCGTCGATGTCTGGCCGGGCTTTCTCGAAATCATCCGGGCGCCGCGTTACGGCCACGGGAAAAACCTGAATCCTTGCGTCGATTGCAAGATTCACCTGCTGGCCCGGGCGCGGGAAATCATGACCGGCGAAGGATTCGATTTCGTGTTTACCGGCGAGGTCCTCGGACAGCGGCCGATGAGCCAGCAATTGCCGAGCTTGCAGATCATCGCGCAGCAGTCCGGGCTGGCGGATCGTTTGCTGCGTCCGCTGTCGGCCAAGCTGCTGGAACCGACTCGGCCGGAACTCGAGGGCCTGGTGGACCGCGACAAGCTGCTCGCCTTTTCCGGCCGCGGCCGTAAACCGCAGTTGGCGCTGGCCACCGAGCTGGGCATCGCCGATCCGCCGGGATCGGCCGGCGGCTGCCTGTTGACCGACCACGTTTACAGCCAACGGCTGCGGCACTTGCTGGCGTTGAAAACCGCGATCGGCCACGACGACCTGTACCTGCTCAACGTCGGCCGCCACCTGGCGCTGCCCGGCGGGGCCAAGGTGATCGTCAGCCGCAACGAGCAGGAAAACCACGCGATCCAGCGGCACCAGGCGGCCGGGACGGTCCTGTTGGAACCGCTCGAATGGCCGGGACCGACGGCGCTGCTGGTCGGCTCGGCCGACCCGGCGTCGCTGGAAACCGCCGCCGCCCTGATGAAGCGGTGGGGCAAACCGCCCGCCGAAGCGCGCGTTTCGGCGCGCTTTTTGAGCGACCGTTCAGAACGCGTTTTGGCGACCGCGCTTGAACTGGATGAAACGGCGATTCGCGCCATGCAAATCCTATAATATCGAAAAATAAAGCAATTTCCTCGAACCGTTGTTTTCCGCGCACCGCTGTTTTGTCACGAAGAACCGGAGTCTCAATAAAAAATCGTTGCCTTTGTTTTCTAATAAATACTTTATTAATTGCCGGCATTTTGCTATAATGGTGGTTTGTGAGGTGATTGGCACGATGCATTTGAACGCAAACATCTTGGTGATCGAGCCAGAATCCTATGTCCGCGAAGCCATCACGGATGTGTTGGGTTCCGCCGGTTATACGATTTTCGAAACCGCCACCTCCGCCGAGGCCCGCCGGGTCCTGCACGAGGAAGAAATCGACCTGATGCTGACCGACGTCGGCCTGACCAACTCCGCCGGCCTGGAAATGCTCAACTACGTGCAGCAGGGCCGTTTCGGCCTCGATGTCATCGTGCTGACCTCCTACACCGACATCGACAACGTGCGCCGGATCATCGACAGCGGCGCGTACGACCTGATCGCCAAGCCGGTGCACGCCTACGATCTGCTGCTGTCGGTCAAGCGCGCCATGGAAAAGCGCCGCCTGATGCTCCGCAACAAAGAGCTGCAATCGAACATGGAGAAGAAGATCAAGGAAAAGATGCTCTCCCTGCGGCTGCACACCCAGGAAAAGCAGCAACTGCTCATCTCCACCATCCGTTCGCTGGTCAGCACGCTGGAAGCGAAAGACAAATACACCGAAGGCCACAGCCGGCGCGTCGCCGACGACGTGATGAACATGGCCGAGGCCGTGGGACTCAACGCCGGCGAGGTCGAGGAACTGCACCTGGCCGGCCTGTTCCACGACATCGGCAAGATCGGCATCAGCGAAATGGTGCTCAATAAAAAAGGCCAGTTGCTGGCCGAGGAATACGAGCTGATCAAAAAACACCCGCTGATCAGCCAGAAGATCATCGAGCAGGTGCCGCAATTCAAGCGGTTGTCGCGCATCGTGCGCGCCCACCACGAATCCTTCGACGGCGCCGGCTACCCCGACGGCATCAAGGGCGAGGAGATCCCGCTGGGCGCCCGCATCATGGCCGTTTGCGACGCCTTCGACGCGATGACCTCCGACCGCTCCTACCGCCAGGCCCTCGATCCGGAACGCGCGATGAACATCGTCGAGCGCAACGCCGGCTCGCAATTCGATCCCGAACTGGTGAAGCTGTTCCTCAAGGTGAAGGGCTTCAAGAACTGATCCCGGCGCCGTCGGCGCCTCAGACTCCGCCATCCAGCACGTAGATCGCCAGATTGGCCAGCGTGTGCAGCACGATGGGCGCGGCAATCGTGCCCGTGCGCGCCCGCAAAAAACCGAAAAGCAGGCCGGGAAAAAAGACGCTCAGCCGATACAGGCGCGGTTCGGCGGCCAGGTGCGCGACCGCGAAACAGGCGCTCGCCGCGAGAATCGCCGCGCCGTCCGCGCCGATCAGCGGCCGCGACCGCGCCGGCCAGGCGCGGCTGAACAGCGTTTGCAGGTAACCGCGAAAAAACACCTCTTCGGGCAGCGCGACGGCCACCAATTGCACCGGCAGGCGGGTGAGCAATCCCAGGTCGAAGCGCCAGACGGGCGGGCGGTGGCCGGCGACCCGCCAAAACAGCCAGGCGCCCAGCAGAAAAAGCGGCAACGTCACCGCCGCGGCGCCGAAACCCCAACGCAGACCGAGGCGCCAATTCCGGGTGGTGAGGCCGAAATCGGCGGCGTTGCGCCCCGAGTAAACGATCAGGCCGAGCGGCAACCAGAGCAGCAGATTGGGGACCAGCAGGCCGGCGGCGGTTTTCCAGAGCGGCGCCAAGCGGCCGCCGGCGTAAAACAGGGCGATCAACGCCGGCGCGGCGGCGGCGACGATCAAGGCTTCCCGGGCCGGCCGGGCCGTCAGCCAGCGCATGGCGCGCGATTCCATCAAGCTCACCTCGCCCCGCGTCAAATCTTGCAGCAACGGGCGCAGCCGGGCATCAGCCCTTCCTTCAGCGTCGCCCGGAATTGGCGATACAGCTCGTTGTTCCAGATCGCCGTCAACGGCTCCGTCTTCACGTTGCCGAGCCGCACGTACAGGAACTGGCAGGGATACACGTCGCCTTGTGCGTTCAAAAACGTGCTGCGCCAGATGAAAAGGCAGCGGCGGTCCAGGCGCGCGTTTTCGCTGTACCAGCGACGGATTTCGGCGTCGTTCAAGACGGGCTTGGTCAGCACGCGGTGCCCGGACGGCGTCTGGAGAAATTCGATCAGCGGCGCGAATGCGCCCGTTTCCGGCTCCCACTGGTGCGAAAGAATTTGGATCGGCGTCTCCGGGAACCGCGCGGCCCAGAAGCGCTCCTGCGCGGCGAGTTCCGCGGCGGTGAGAAAATTCAGGTGCGACAGCCGGACCGACAGCGGCTCGATGGCCGCCGTATCCGCGATGAACTGCGGCAAATCGCGGACGCTCGCGGGCGACAAGACGTAGTTCACCATCGCCGTCGAGCGCGCCTTCTGCGCGGCCCACAACCGCAGGGCCGCCAGCGAGCGGTCGTACGCGCCCGGCAGGCCGACGGCACGATCGTGGGTTTCGCGCGCGCCGTGAAAACTGACCATAAACGCGTCCAGGCCCAGGCCGGCGAGCCGCTCGACGGCGGCGACGGTCACCAGCGTGCCGTTCGTGACCAGCCCGACGGGCAGCCCGTGGCCCTTGAAACTTTCGACGATCGCCACCAGATCCGGGCGGGTGAAGGGCTCGCCGCCGGAAATGAAGATGCCCGGCCGGTACGGCGCCCAGTCGGCCGCCAATCGCTGGTATTGTTCGAGCGTCAGTTCGTCGGCGAGCGGCACGCGGTTTTCGTGATTGAAGCAGTACGGGCATTGCAGATTGCAGCGCGTCGTCACGTTGAGGTTGAGGACGAACGGAAAGGCGTTGGCGCGGCCGCCGCGTCGGGCCAGTTGGGCCGGCAGGATCAGCAAATCGCCGATCGTCCGCGCCAGCGGAAAGAAGGGGCGGAAGTTTCGCAGATTGGTGAGCTGCGACTCCAATTTCGTCCAGAGACTCACCCGTCCTCCTGGCCGACGATCCACCGTCGCAGTTGAGCCTTTTCATCCGCCGTGAGCGCCGTCAGGCGCCGGTGAAATTCGCGGTTGTGCATCAGGTTGTCGCAGGTGCGGTGACAGCCGATCGCCGCGAAGTACGGATGCCGTTTCGATTCGTGCGCGGCCATCCGGCGGAATTCGCGGTAGGGTTCGCCGTGCCAGATTTCCGCGAATGATCGTTCGCCCAGCCGTCCCAAAGGCAAATTCACCCCACGGCAGCAGGGCGCCACTTCGCCGGTCGGCAACACCCGCGCGAACATCCAGCCCACGTAGCAGGGAATCTCCTCGACCGCCTCGCGATCGTACTCGCCGCGTGCCGCGCCCAGCGCGCGCAGGCGCCGCCGGAAGCCGCCCCAGTTGTCGAGGCGGAACCGTTCGCCGGCGGCCGCCAATTCCGCGGCGCGCCGCTCGATTTCGTCGAGATGGCCTTCGAGAACCTTCAGGTGCGGTGGCGTCAGCAACAGGCCGTCGGTCCGCAAGTGCACCGAATCGACGAGCGTGAAGTAAGCCCCGTCGGCGCCGACGCGCCGGGCGAAGTCGAACATCTCGCGGGTTTCCTGGTAGTTCATCGAAAACAGCACGTTCGCCAGAATGACCTCGGCCCCCGGCCCCTTCAGCGAGCAATAGAGCCGCAGCAGGCGCTCGATCCGCGCAAACGTCGCCTCGGTCTTGTTCGGATGGCTGCGGCTGTAGACCGCCGGCGTCCCCGCCCACAGACTGACGGTGAGCTCGTCGAGCCCGGCCGCCGCGAGGCGCCGCACGCCCGCTTCGTCGATCGCGCTGAAATTGGTGGTCAGCGCGCCGATCATGCCGTGACGCTTGATCGCCTCGACCGCCTCGAAAATCGCCGGATGCAAAAGCGGCTCGCCGCCGCCGGTCAGGCGGACGCGGCGCGTGCCGAGCGCGGCCAGTTCGTCGATCAGGCCCAGCAGCAGCGGCGCGGGCATCTGCCGCCGGTGCCAGTTTTCCGGCGGGCCGAACTCGCCCAACAGCGGCGAGTTGGTCCAACACGGCAGGCAGTTGTTGTTGCAGCGGTTGGTCGGATCGATGACCACCTGCTCCGGGCCGACGAATGCGCGTTCGCCGTCCAGCGCCCCGGCCAGATCGCGATGGTCGTCGAGAAATTTTTTAAACTCGGGCGCGTGCCGTTCCGCGGCCGTTTCGCTGCGCGGCGCGGCGGTCGCGCGAAGGCAATACGACTCGATCGGCGCGCCGCGGGAAACGAAGCGGTAGCGTACGGCCGCGCCGACCGGCACGGGCAATTCGGCCCGCCAACGGCGCGTCGCCGGGTCATAGGCCATCGCCGCCGTTTGCTCCGCGCCCTCGCCGACCGCGTAATACACCGTCACCTCGCGCGTCTCCGGAATCGCCGCCAGGTATTCGACCGGCAACCGGCCGGCGGCCAAGGCGTCGACAAACGAACCGCATTCCGCGTCGCCGTAGGTCCGCCCCGTGGCGGCGCTTCGCATCGTCCATTGTTTTTCCGCCGGCAAGCCGGCCAGCACGTAATCGGCGAACAGGGCAAAGCCGAGCGCCAGGCCGTCGTCGCTCGCCGCCGGCTGAATGAAAATGTTTTGAAAGCCGGTTTGCGCGAGGATCTTTTGATTGGCCACGCTGTTGAGCCCGACGCCGCCCGCCACGCACAGGTTCGGGCTTTGCGTCTGGTCGAACAAGTGCGCCGCCACGTGCACCAGCGCTTCCTCGAGCCGGTGTTGCAGCGACCAGGCGAATTGCTGGTCGCGCGCGGTGATCGGCTCGTCGGGGGCGCGCGCGGCGCCGAATGTTTCGAACCACCGCGGCGCGAGACGGGACAGCGAAACCGGGTCCTCCAGCACGCGGTCGCCCGACCAGAAGCGCAGCCAGTCTGGATTCAGCCGCAAACCGCCGCCGTTTTCCAGCGTAAGGATTGCGGCGAACGCCGCGTCGAATTCGTTCGGCCCGCCGTAGCCCGCCAGACCCATCAGGCTGCCTTCCTCCATGCTGAGAAAATGCGCGCCGATGGCGTACAAATAGCCGAGGCTGGATTCGGCGAGCCGGCTCTCGAGGCCCACCAGCACTTCGCCGCGTACGAAGTGCCCGAGGGTCAGACTCTCGGCCGGATAATTGCGGGCGTCCGCGGCCGGTTCGGCGGCCAGCAGGTCGGCCGCCGTCGGATGCCGGCGCGCCGCCGAATAGCCGCGCGCGCGAAACGCCAGGTCGCCCGGCACGAAACCCCAACGGCCGCGATCCGGCACCAGCGGCGCGATGCCGCCCGAGGCGTCGACCGTCAGCACCGCCGCTTCGTCGAACGGGCTGGGCAGAAACGCGCCGGCGGCGTGTCCCAGGTGATGATCGAGCAAGACGATCCGCGCCGGATCGGGAAAATCAGGGAACAGCGCGATCGGCGGATGTCCGGCAGGCGGATAATAATACGCCGTGTCGGCCGCGATGAGGTCGACATCCGCCAGGGCGATGCCGGCCTCGGCCAGCACGTAGTTTAGGGCGCGGCGCAGGCTGTTGCGCGGGTCGCCGCGCCGCACACGGCACAGGCGTTCCTCGTTGATCGCCGCCACCGGCCGACCGTCGGCCAGCAGGGACACCGCGCTGTCGTGGTCGCTGACCACGGCGCCGAGCACGTACCGCGGCTTACTCATGGCCGTCCGCCTTGGTCACCAGCAGCGGGCCGACGGCCAGCGCGTCGACCGCCGTCGTCGCGAAACACTGGTAGGCGTCCAGCGGCGTTTCGACGATCGGCTCGCCGTGATCGTTGAAACTGGTGTTGAGCAGGATCGGCACGCCGGTCAGGGCATGCCATTTTTCGAGCAGCGTCCGGAAGGGTCCCTCGCCCGGCGCGACGGTTTGCACGCGCGCGGTGCCGTCGGCGTGCACGATGGCCGGCACCACGGCGCGTTTTTCAGGCCGGACCGGCGCGACCAAAAGCATGAACGGGCTGGGCGCGGTCAGTTCGAACCACTCGGCAAGCCGCTCGATCAGCACGGCGGGCGCGTAGGGCCGGAACCACTGGCGGTGCTTGACGGTTTCGTTCAAGCGGTCGTGCATCCGCGGATCGCGTGGGTCGGCCAGGATACTCCGGCAGCCGAGCGCGCGCGGGCCGAACTCGGCGCCGCCCTGAAACCAGCCGACGATCCGCCCGGCGTCGAGCAGGCACGCCACGCGGTCGGCCAGGTCCGCCGGCCGTTCCACCCGCAACGGAAGGTTGGGCACGCGCCAGCCGCGTCCGGCGCGGTCGTCGGAGTAGATAAAGTCGCTCATCGTCCCGCCCGTCCGACGGCCAGGCCGCGCGCCCGCAGCCAGACCGCCGCGCCCTTCAGCACGGCGCGTTGCAGCGGCGTCATCGCCCGGTAACGCCCGACCAGATGTTCGATGCGGCCCAGGTCATCGCACGATTTGTAGCAGCCCACCGCCGCCGCGGGGTCGTTGCCGAGGTTGGCGAACCACGGCCCGCGTTTTTCCAGCACGTTCGTCCGGCGCCGCCAATCGGCCTGCCGTTCGCCGGCCCACAAATCGCGAAACCGCGTCGTCGCCAGATTTCCGGCCGGAATGCGATGCGCCTTCAGGCATTGGTTGACGTTGCCGTCGGCCAGCACCCGCGCGAACTGCCAGCCCACCGTGCAGGGCATCGCGTCGATGATCGTCTTGTCGTGCTCGCCGGTCGTCGTGTGCGCGCCGGAAATGCGGCGCAGAAACTGCTCGTACTTGAACAGGTGCGGCGCGCCCGGCCCTTCGGCCGCCACCTCGGCGCGCACGCGCTGCGCCTCTTCGTAAAGCCACCGGCGCTGCTCCTCGTCGAGCAGCAGGGTGTCGGTGCGCTCGGGAATGACGTCGAGCACGGTGAATTCCACGCTTTCCGACCGCGTGCGCCGCGCCAGGTCGACCATCGCCCGCAGTTCGCGGTAATTCAGGTTGTTGAGGACGTGGTAAATCTTGATGTACGGCACCTGTCGCTTGCCGCCGTTGAGCAGCCGCAGCATGGCCTCGATCCGGTGGTAGGTTTCCTCGGTCTTGTTCGGGTGCAGGAGGCTGTACATCTCGGGCGACCCCGCCCAAACCGAAACCGTCAGGTAGTCGACGCGCTGCTCGATCAGAAAGCGCACCGTATCCTCGTCGACGAGCGTGAAGTTGGTGTTGATGTTGCACACCAGGCCGCGCTTTTTAATTTCGGTGATGATCGCGCGGATGTCCGGGTGGCAGAACGGCTCGCCGCCGCCCGCGAGGTACACTTCCTTGCTGCCCAGCGCCGTCATGTCGTCGAGCAGGTCGATGATCCGCGGCAGCGGCAGCGTCGCCTCGCGCTGCGGGCTGGGCAGCGCCTTGTCCAGCAGCAACGGGCTGTTGCACCAGCAGGCCAGGCAGTCGTTGTTACAGCGGTTGGTCGGGTCGATCTGCACCGTGTGCGGCCCGACGAAGCTGCGCTCGCCGTCGAGCACTCCGACGATGTCGAGGTTGGCCAGCACGAAATCGTTCAGGCGCCGGAAGGGATCTTCCGGCTGATCGAGCGGCCCGGCGGCGACCGTTGGCGGCTCGCCCGGCATGGCGCGATAGTCGGGGATGGCTAGCTCAGGGCTTTTTTTTTTCGGCTCGTCGATCTTCCAGAACAGCCAGCGGCGTTCGTGCAACGCGACTTCGTAGGCCAGCAGGAGGTTTTCGGCGGTGGCGCCCCAGTTGTACTGCGATTCGGCGCGGCGGCGGGCCTTGGCGCCCAGTTCGCGAACCAGCGCCGGATCGCCCAGCAGGCGCTCGATGCCCTCGGCCAGTTCCGTCGGGTTGCCCGGCGCGACCAGCAGGCCGGCGTCGCCCAGCATCCGCGGCACCTCGCCGACCCGGCTGGCGACCACCGCTTTGCCCGCCGCCATGTATTCGGCGATTTTCAGCGGGCTCTTGGTGCGGGTTTGCGCGTTGTCCTCGAAGCAGGCGACCACCGCGTCGGCCGCCGCGAGGTACTCGGGAATTTCCTGGTGGTTGACCGCGCCGGTGAAAACGATGCGGTTGCCGATGCGCAGTTGTTCGGTCAGTTGAAACAGTTCGCCGAACCGGTCGCCGCCGCCGACCACGACGAAGGTCGCCGGCGAGCCGCGCTCGATCAGCGCCTTGGCGGCGTGCAAAAACAGCTCGAGGTATTGCGCGCCGTGCAACTGGCCGAGGTAGAGCACGACCGGCCCCTCGAGGTGATGCAGCGCCCGCACGCGCTCGCCGGAAATATCGGGGCGGAAATGATCGAGGTCGGCGCCGACCGGCGCGGCGAACAACCGCTGCTCGGGGACGCCCAGCGCCAGCGCCCGCTCCTTCAGGGCTTCCGAGGCGACGCTGACGGTATCGACCAGGCGCGGCAGAATTTTCTCGAAGGTATTGATGGACCAGCCGACGATCCGGTTGTTGGGATTGTAGTTGAAAATGCCGTATTCCCAATCGTCCCAATCGTAGTGCACGGGCTTGCCCAGGCGGTAACCGGCCCAGATCGCCGGGACGCTGACGTGCGGAAAACACTTCTGAAAATGAATGACGTCGGCCCACCGCGCGAACTCGTGGGCGCTGCGCATCTTGGCCACCAGCGCCAGTTGGTAGCGGTAGGCGGGGATGGTCGTGAACGGGAAATCCTGCCGCTGGGTCGCTTCCTCCAGCGGGATTCGCGGATCGAGCAGATGGTAGATCAGCCGCACGTGATGGCCGCGTTTGACGAACTCCGTCGCCAGGTAGGTGATGCGGACCGTCCACGGCTCCGAATCGGAGTACACGTCGTGTGGATGGAACATCAGGATGTTCATCTACGTCCCCGGAAACACTTTCACGCCGGCGCGCTTTTCGTAGCGTTTCATGTACACGTTGGTGATCAGGTTGACCGCGAACAGCACGCCCAGCGCGGGAAGCTGCCACAGCCAGCGGCGCAATCGCCAATGCAGGCACCGCCACCGTTTCAGGCCGGAATCGCCGACGAAATCGGCGAGCCGCCGCTCCTGCCAACCCGTCCGCCGCCGCAGTTGCGCGGCCTCGCCGGCGAGATCGCGCGCCTGGCGCTGGGTTTTTTGCAGGTCGCCGCGCAGCCGGTCGGCTTCCGCCAGGCGTTCGGTCAGGGCGCGGCGCGCGTTTTCGGCCTCGGCCTGGGCTTCGCGCCACGCGTTTTCCATCGCCTGCAGTCGTTGCGCCTGCCGCGCGATCTTGTCGGCCAGTTCGCCGAACCGCTTTTCGGCGCCGTCGACGTAATGCTCTTTCTCGTGGACCGCCCGCTCCAATTCGACCAGCTTGGCGGCCATTCCGGCGCTCAGTTCGTCGCGCTCGCTTTCCATGGCCTGCCGGTCGGCGCGAGCCTGCCGAATATCGTTTTGCAGCGCGGCCAGCCGTGTCTCGGCCTCTTCCGCCCGCCGGCGGGTTTCGGCCAGGTCGCTTTCGGTTATGGCCAGCGCGGCGCGCAACTCCGTCGCGCGGCTCTCGTCGGCCGCGGCCAGAGTGTCGAGTTTTTCGCCGAGGCGCCGGATCTCGGCGACGAGCTCCTGCTCGTGCGCCGAAGGGTTCCGGTCGCCGTTTTCTCCGTTTGCCACGCTTG
Organism: Myxococcales bacterium; assembly: GCA_012517325.1. Taxonomy (NCBI): domain Bacteria; kingdom Pseudomonadati; phylum Myxococcota; class Myxococcia; order Myxococcales; species Myxococcales bacterium. The sequence continues at coordinate 27,336 of JAAYVF010000003.1, forward strand.
GTTCCAACCCGTCCATCATTGGTCCGGGGATTCTATGCCAAATAGACCGGTCCCGCAAATCCGCCGCCGGATCATCGCCCGCCTTCGACGAGCGAAAAATCGGGCCGCCGGATGAAAAAAGGGCCGCTCCCCGCGGAGCGGCCCCGGAATCGTCGATCGTCGCTTAGCCTTTGTACTGCAGGTTCTCGAGCAAACCGGCCGCGCCCATGCCGCCGCCGATGCACATCGAAACGATGCCGTACTTCAGGTTGTTGTCGATCATGTGATAGATGATCTGCGTGGAGAGCTTCGCGCCGGTGCAGCCGAGCGGGTGGCCCAACGCGATCGCGCCGCCATTCGGGTTGACGCGCGGGTCGTTTTCGATGCCCAGCTCGCGGCAGCAATAGATGGCCTGCGAAGCGAACGCCTCGTTGATCTCGAACACGCCGATATCATTGAGGGTGAGTTCTTTTTCGCCCTTGGCCTTGCGCAGCTTGTTGACCGATTTCATCAATTCCGGAATCGCCAACGCCGGACCGATGCCCATGTAATCCGGATCGAAACCGACGACCCGGTAGCCCACCATCCGCGCCATCGGCTTGATGCCCTTGGCGTCGGCGACTTCCTTGGCCATCAAGACCAGGGCGGCGGCGCCGTCGCTCATCTGCGAGGCGTTGCCGGCCGTGACCGAACCCATGCCCTGGGTTTCGGGGTAGGTGGATTTCGGATTGGCGAAGGCCGGTTTCAGGCCCGCCAGGCCTTCGTAGGTCGAGTCACCGCGGGGGCCTTCATCGACTTCGAAGGTGAATTCCTTCACGCCGCCTTTGCCGTTGTAGATCTTGGTTTTCAAGGGCACGATTTGCGCCTTGAAGCGTCCTTCGGCGACGGCCTTGGCGGCCTTCAAATTCGACTCGAGCCCGAATTTGTCCTGGTCCTCGCGGCTGACATTGTACTTTTTCGCGACGTTCTCGGCCGTTTGGCCCATGCCGACGTAAGCCTTGTGATACTTTTCGGCGAGTTTCAGGTTCGGCACGATCTTGTTGCCGCCCATGGGGATCATCGACATGGTTTCGGCGCCGCCGGCGACGCCGATGTCAATCATGCCGCTGGCGATGTCGTTGTGGAGAATCCACATCGACTGGATGCCGGAGCAGCAATAGCGGTTAATGGTGAAGGCCGGCATTTCATCCGGCAGGTCGGCGCAGTGGACGGCCTGGCGGGCAAGGTTCATGCCTTGCTCGCCTTCGGGCATCGCGCAACCGAAGATGACATCCTGGACTTCCTTCGGATCGATACCGGCGCGTTTGATCGCCTCGGCGAGAACCACGCCGGCCATGTCGTCAGGCCGCGTATGAACTAGATTTCCGCGTTTGGCCTTGCCCACGGCGGTGCGGCAAGCGGAAACGATAACGACTTCTCTCATGGTTCGCTTCCTCCCGTCTGCTAGTTACGCAAGGGTTTGTTGTTTTGGAGCATGAACGCGATGCGCTCGCGGGTCTTGGGCTCACCCAGGAGGCTCATGAAGGCTTCGCGCTCGAGGTCCAACAGTTCCCATTCGCTGATCGTCTGGCCTTCCCAGCGGTTGCCGCCGGCGAGGATGTGGGCCAGTTTCGTCGCGATGAAAACGTCGTAGTCGCTGATCCAACCGGAATCCCGCATACCCTTGGCGCCGACGATGAAGGCCGCTTTCGTGCTTTCGCCGCCGACGGGGATGTCGACGCGCGGCAAGCCCGGATCGAAGCCCGCTTTCCGCATGCCCAACGCCACCTGCTTGGCTTTGTAGATGAGCAGGTCGCGGTTCGGCACCATGATGTCGGTCGCGCGCAGGATCATGTTGTCCACGGCGTCCTTCATGCCGACCGCCACCTTGGCCATCGCGACGTTCTCGAACGCTTTTTGCGCGAACGGCAGGATGGCGGTGTTGGCCGCGCCCTTGCCTTCGATCGTCCGCAAAACCATTTCCTTCGTGCCGCCGCCGGCCGGAATCACGCCAACGCCGACTTCGACCAGACCGATGTAGGTCTCGGCCGCCGCCACGACCTTCTGGCCGTGCAGGGTGATTTCGCAACCGCCGCCCAGGGCCATGCCCGCCGGAGCGGTGACGACCGGGCGCTTGCAGTACTTCATGCGCATGTTGGCGCGCTGCAGTTCGTAAGCCAGCTTTTCGACGACTTCGGATTGGCCCTGGTTCATCGCCATGAGAATCATGAAGATGTTGGCGCCGACCGAGAAGTTATCGGCGTGGTTGGCGACCACGGCCGCTTCGAATTTGCCTTCCTCGAGCAGATCGACCATCTTGTGCTGCATGTCGATGATGTCCTGGTCGATCGCGTTCATCTTGGTGTGGAACTCGAGGCACAGCACGCCGTCGCCGATGTCCCAGATCGTCGCGCCGTCGTTCTCGGCGACCTTGCCGATCGCGTCCTCGGACAACACGATGATCTTCGGGTCCTTGGCGACTTCGAGGTATTTGTGGCCGACCAGGTCGTACTGGTACAGCTTCTTGCCGTCCTTCTTGTAGAAGGTTTCGTTGCCCAGCTCGAGCATCTTCAGGATGTTGGCCGGCACCGGCTGGCCTTCCTTCTTCATCCGGTCGACGCTTTCGCGCAGGCCGATCGCATCCCACGTTTCGAACGGGCCGAGCTGCCAGTTGAAGCCCCATTTCATGCCGCGGTCGACTTCGAGGATCGTGTCGGAGATTTCGGGAATCCGGTTGGCGGCGTAGATCAGGCCCTGGCTGGCGACCTTCCACGCGAACTGGCCGGCTTTGTCGTCGGAATTGACGATTTTTTTCATGCGGGCGGCGAGGCCTTTTTCACCTTTGGCCGCTTTGATCGATTCGAATTCGGGCTTGGTGGCCTCGATGTATTCCATCTTGTTGTAATCGAGCACGAGGCGCTTCTTGCCGTCTTTCTTGTAGAAGCCGCCCTTGGTCTTGCCGCCGAGCCATTTCTTCTCGACCAGACCCTTCAGGAAGGCGGGCGGATCGAACACGTCGCGCTGTTCGTCATTCGGGCAACCGTTGAAGCAGGTTTCGGAAACGTGCTTCAAGGTGTCCAAACCGACCAGGTCCGCCGTCTTGAACGCGGCGGTCTTCGGGCGACCGAGCGGCGGGCCGACGATGGTGTCGACTTCGTCGATCCGCAGGCCCATTTCGGCCATGGCCTTCATGGTGGCCATCATGCCGTGCACGCCGATGCGGTTGGCGACGAAGTTGGGCGTGTCTTTCGCCCAGATGACGCCCTTGCCCAACGTGTCGGTGCAGAACTCGTCCATGAACTTGAGCAGTTCCGGCTTGCTCTTCGGATGCGGGATGATTTCGAGGAGTTTCATGAAGCGCACCGGATTGAAGAAGTGGGTGCCCATGAAATGTTCCTTGAGGGAATCCGAGCAATCCGCCGTCATCTCATCGACCGAAAGGCCGGAGGTGTTGGACGTGACGATCGAATCGGCCTTGCGGAACTTGTCCACCTTGGCGAGGATCTGCTTCTTGATGTCCATCCGCTCGACCACGACTTCGATGATCCAGTCGCAGTCGCCGATTTTCGCAAAGTCGTCGTCAAAGTTGCCGATTTCGATGAAATCGGCCGCCTTCGGCGTGTAAAAGGCGGGCGGTTTCGCCTTCAACGCGGCTTTGAGGCTTTCGGAAGCCAGCTTGTTGCGGACGTTCTTGTCGGTGGCGACCTTTTCCTTCTCTTTGTCCGTCAGCATATTGGGGAAGGGCACGATGTCCAGCATCACCACAGGGATGCCGCACCCGGCCAGATGAGCCGCAATGGCGCTGCCCATCACGCCGGAGCCCAACACCGCAGCTTTCCTGATCTGTCTGCTCATGCGAAGCTACCTCCTTTTGATTTATCACAATCAGGATAGAAATACTTATTTTGATACAAACAAAGGCGGCCAAAACGTGCCGTGACGCCTGGCTGTCCTGTCGTAGACTGGCGAGAGCGGATGCTCGGCAAAGTATCCTCTCGATTCGATTTTATGAATGAGTGCTCATTCAACCAGATTCTCGCAAAAGCCGCAAGAAAAAAATCCTGCTCGACTTTTCGTAGAGATCCCCGGAACCCCGACGGGTCGCCGCACGGCCTTGGCCAATGACGCGGCACCCCCTCAATTCAATATCTGACTGATGAACGCACCATATTCTTTACGGGTTGCGAAACGTATTGTAGCTGACGCCAAACAAACTGCAACCCACTTCGAAGAAAAAAATGGCTTGCCTTCGTTTTATTCCAAATCAATCAACACCATGCTGGAATTACATCTTGCTTTCGGATGGATCAATCGATGCTGGCCGCCCGACCTTTGCCCTTTTCCAAATCCTCCAGTGGAATTTGCAAATGCCAGGCGGCGCCGTCGCCCTCATAGACCAGGTGCACGAGGCCGGCGGCATCGATGGTCATCGCCAGGTCTTGAACCCCGTATTGGAAACCGCGATCCACCGTCGTCAGCCGCCAGGTCAGTCCGGTCTTCACCGCCACGATGATGCTGTTGTACTGGGTCTGTTTGACGAACGCCACCACCGGCGTCTCCGTTGGCGACAGAGCGATCGCCGTGCGTTGGTATTGATTGATCCCATCGGGAATGTTCGTGCGAACCCACTCGCCGTTGCCGGCGATCAGATCGCCCGTCGACATCAGCGTCCCGAAAAAATCCGTCGTATAGGAAACGTAAACCGTGCCGTCCGCCTTGCGAACCGCGTCGTTGTGGCTGCCCATGCGACGCATCGACGAGATTTCCGGGTCCGGCACCTCGATGGATTCGTGGTTCCAATTGACTCCAGGCTCACCCGGGTAGAAATAAAACAACGCTTCGTAGTCGACGTCACCGTAAATCGAGTAGCAATGCCACGTGCCCATGATGCCGGGCGTGTTGTCGTCGGCGAAGAGCAGCGAAACCGAGAAATCCGAGCCTTCGTTCCACCATTGGACGGTTTCGGCCACCCATTCCGGCCCCTTGGTGTAAATCAGCGCGCTATAATCCGCAAAGGGGATGGATTCATCGCGGCCGACCGCCGCGACGGCCGGGTTGCCCTCGTTGTCCAAAGCCAGGTCGTAATAGACGAACTCGCCTGGTTCAGACGTCGACAACGAACGGGGTTGCCAGTCGCCATCGCGGTTGGTCGCGTAGGTCAGCATGAAACCCCAATAAGCCAGGTGCGCCGCGCCGTCTTCGTCCACCACCACCGCCGGCGCCATGCCGTGAGCGTCCACCCAAGAGAAATTCCAAACGGCGGCGCCGCGTCGCGCCAGCCATACTTCCTGGGCGTCGGCTTTGATGCTCTGCACGCCGACGAAAGGACGGCCATTGCCGTTCAAGGCGATTCCGCCGGCGACCGCCTCGCCCGAATCGTCGATCGGCAACTCCCGCCATTTCTGTTCGGTTTGTTGGAGTAGGTAAACGCTTCCTTCATCCGAATCGGGATAAAGAATCGTGCTGTTTTCACCGGAAATGTCGATGGCGCTATATTGATATATTTTTCTCTGGCTTTCGACCGACTCCACATCCCATTGGATATCTCCTTGGATCGCCTTCCAGAGATTATCGGCGTCAACATCATTAAAGAGGATTACACAGTGGTTCTCTTCATTTATCTCTAATACCGGGATTGAGCTGCGGAGCCCTCCCAAATCAATAGTTTTCAAACTCCAACCTAATTCATTTTTTATTGCAAGACAGTTTGGTTCATCACCATAAAAGAATAGGTAAACAACATCATCAGGCCCTACGGTAATTGCCTGTCCATTGTTCAATTGCCCATCAACCGCTGTTTCAACAATCCAGCCATCAACTGTTTTTGTAGCGTAAGTCAGCTTCCGGAAAATCAGAGAATAAACTAGATGCGGCCGATTCTGGGAATCCAATGCCAAACGTGGTCGACATTTTGCGGTGAGGTCTCCCGAATCCACCTCTTCGACCACCCAAGCACCCGAGCGATTGGTGGCATAAAGCGCTTTGTCTTTGTAAACGTCCGGTAAAAACGCCGCGTGCAAATAACCCTCGCTATCCGCCTTGAAATCGAATTCGTACAAACCCGTACTCGGCCAATAGGCGTAATCGGCCACCTTTTCGAATTGCCATTCGCCGCCGACCTTTCGCGCCACGGCCAACCGATCGTTGACGATATCCTGAAACAAAATGTTCAATTCGCCGTCCGGCTTCACCGCCACCGCCGGCAGGACGGCGCCGTGCGCCACCAAATCGCGCGAAACGATCGCGCCGTCCTTGACGTAGGTGACGAACAGCGTCCGGCCCTTGATAAACGCCGCCGCCAGCGTGCCGTCCGCCAACCGCCCGACGCTCAACCCGTTTTCCCCCGGCACGCCGCCCGCGATCATCTCGATCCGTTTTCGCCCGTCGTCGTAATAAACCAGCGATTCCGACGGCGAGGTCGTGTCGTCGTTGTCATTATTGTCGTCGTTATCATTATCGTCATTATTGTCGTTATCGTCGTTATCATCGTTATCGTCATCGTCACTATCGTCATCGATGCTATCATTATCGTCATTGTCGTCGTTATCGTTATTGTCGTTATTGTCATCATCGCCGCCGGAATCGTCGTCATCGCCGCAAAGGCAGGAGGAAAGGATAAGGGAGGAAAAAATGACCAAAAGAACCGATAAAATAGGCGTCTTATCCGACAAAATCGCTTGCATTAGAATCTCACCCTTGTTCGATTACCCGCCTTCGCGATACATGGTGCATCGCGAAGGCGGGATCGGGTCGTTTCGTCTTACAAAGCGCTCAACAAACCTGTCTCCAAATCCGACTCGGTTGCGGGAATCGTCGAATTGCAAAGGCAACTGTCATCCTCTGAAATCCGGCTCTCGCCAGAAATTGTTATGAGGATCTTTTCTGCTTCGCCGAGGCAGACCGTCACGCTGGAGTCCACCTGGCGGAATTCGATCTCGATTTCACCCGCTTGGTCGAGCAGATCGTACTCCGCCTCCGTTTCCGGTACGAAAAGCCATTGCCCGATCAATTCCCGGGGAATATTCGAGGTGGTCTCTCCCCCGATACCGGCCCCGACAGCGAAAGCCAGCGGAACAAAAAAACCGAGAATAGCGATGAACAGTTTCCTCATGACGCTTTCTCCTTTCTACTCCAGATGAACGGCGTTCACGGCCGATAAACCCTTACGTCAATGTCGCGTTGCCTATTTTTATCGGGAGGGTAAAAAGAGTTTCTTTTTGGCGTTTCGCTTGCCGGTTATTGGGATTGCTTTTGCTTTGGAATATCCGCACCCAGACTGGGCACAATGTGAAACAATAGCAGCGATTGCGGGCTTGTACTCACCCTCGATGCTCGACATAACCGCTCCTCGTCCCAGTGGCGGCAAAGAATCATCCAGTTGTTTTCTTAATAAATCAGTCTCCCGGGAAACACAAGTACTTTATTGTATTCAATTCATTCGATCTGCCTGGGGCAATGCCATCAATCCGCAAACTCATGATTTGCGCCAGCCCAAGTTAACTCCGCAGCCCCTTGCAGGGCCCGGCATTCTTCATTAGTGTTCTGGACTTGAAGGTCGGAGAAATGATCCGGCCGGTTGGAGGAGTCGGAAGTGAAGCGAATTTTCGCGCTGTTTTTCGCGCTTTGCCTGGCCTTGGGGATGGCCCTGGCGGCTTTTATCTCTTGCCAGGATATGGAAGAGGCCGATATTCCGCCGCCCGGAACCGAGACTGACGACGACAGCAGTGGCGGCGATACCTGGTCCTGCGACATCTCACCCCAGGGCACCGTCGATCTGGCTTATACCCCGGATTGCGGCACCCTGCCCGACTGGGCCACGGAATTTTCGATCACCGGCCTGCGCGGCACGGCAGCCGTCATGGCCGACGGCGAGCGCTATCGCCTCCGCGGCCATTACAATTTCCCGGATAAACCGAAGGGGAAATTGGAGCCGTCGATCGAATGCCCCAGCGGCTCGAATTATCAGAAATGCAGCTATCCGTTCGACGAAAGCAGCGGCGATTTCGAGTTGCGCTGGCAGGTCGAAAACTGCCCCGATCTCAAGCACCCGACGACCATCACCATCAACCTTTACGACGAAAGCACCCGGCTCACGGTGCCGTTTTGCAACGTTTATCTCGGTGAACTCCCGGCCGCCGACGACGACTCCGCGTCCGACGACGACGACGGCTGGACTTGCGACATCCCCAACGACGGGTTGAGTCCCGTGCCGTACACCATCACCTGCACCGATCCGTACATCAATGGAAACGAGATTACCGTCGCCAGCCTGAACGGCACGGCGGACACCCTGGAAAAAGGCGCGCGCTTCGAGATTCAAGGCCAGTTGGACCTGACGACCATCAAGGCCGGCAAGGTCGAATTGACGATCGGCTGCCCGAACGGTTCAACCTACCGCAAATGCAGTTGGCCGTTCATCGAGCCGTCCGGCGATTTCACCCTGCGGCTGGAAGTGACCGACTGCGTGCCGCTGGATCACCCGAACGAAATCACCCTCAACATCTGGAACGCCGCCGACACGGAAACCATGGCGTTTTGCCACATCCTCCTCGGCGAAACCGCCGATGACGACAGTGCCGACGACGACGCCACCATCACGCCAGCGGGAGTCGCGCCGAAGCAGCACTAGGACCAGCATCATGACCAAGGCCGAACGCTTTCACATCCACCCGGAAAATCCGCAACAACGATTGATCGACAAGGTCGTGGAGGTGCTCAAGCGCGGCGGGCTCATCGCCCACCCCACCGATACCACCTACGCCCTGGGCGTGGCGCTCGACAACAAGCAGGGCATCGAAACGCTGTATCGCATCAAGGGCAAGGATCTGAAGCGGCCGCTGTCGATTTTGTGCTGCGATCTGTCGAACGTTTCGGAATACGCGCAGGTGGACGACGTGGCCTATCGCCTGCTGCGGCGCCTGCTGCCCGGCCCGTACACGATGATCCTGCCCGCCACCAAGGCGGCGCCGCGCATCGCGCAGACCCCCCGCAAGGAAGTCGGCTTGCGCGTGCCCGCCGACAACATCCTGCGGGCGATCGGCGAAAAGCTGGGGATGCCGCTGGTCAGCACGAGTTGCTCGGTGGCCGACGGCGAACTGCTGGCCGACCCCGACGACATCATGCGGTACTACGGCCATCAGCTCGACATCGTGATCGACGCGGGCTTCATCTACCCCGAGCCCAGCACGATCCTCTCGTTCATGAGCGGCCGCCCCGAACTCATCCGCCAGGGAAAAGGGCCGATCCAGGACGAACTCTAGTCGCCGCTGCCCGCCGCCAGATCATCCCACAGAATTTTTCGCACCCGCGCGCGCAATTCGTCGGGCGTCAGGCCGGCGGGCGAAAATGGCGGATGAAAGCGGACCCGCGCCTCGCCGGGCGTGAAGCGCAGCCGTTTGGGCGGCAGAATCCGGCGCGTGCCCTCGATGCTCACCGGCAGGATCGGCAAGCCGGATTCGACGGCGATGACGAACGCGCCCAGCTTGAAATCGCCGAGCGTGCCGGCGCGTTGGCGAATTCCCTCCGGGAAAACGCACAAGCTGCGGCCGGCGGCTCGCAAGCGTTCGAGGTGCGGCCGGATTTTTTCCAATTGGCCGCCGGCGCGTTCGCGCTCGACGGGAATGTGGCCGGTCAGACGCATCGCCCAGCCGAATACCGGGATTTTGAACAAAACGACCTTGGCCAGCATCCGCAACGGCACCGGGCAGGTCAGGTAGAGCGCGACCGTATCCAGATGGCTGCGATGATTGGCCACCACCACGTAATTTTGCCGCGCGTCGACGTTGTCCAGGCCGCTCGCCGCGACGCGCATCCCGCCGGCGCTCGCCACCGCGCGGCACCAGCGGCGGGTCACGCGGTCGATCACCGGCCCGGTGAATCCCAGCAACGCCGCCAGCAACGCCAGATCGCCCCAGACCAGGGTCGCCCAAATGATCCGCGCCAGAGCGAAAGTGTTGCGGCAGGCGTTCATCGGCTCAACGCTCCAGAATGGCGCAGGTTTCCAGGTGGAAGGTCTGGGGAAACATGTCGAAGGCGCGAACAATCCGCAGGGCGTAGCCGAATTTGGCCAGCGCCTCGAGGTCGGCGACGAGCGTCAGCGGCTCGCAGGAAACATAAGCGATCCGCGCGGGGCGCAAGGTGCCGAGCAACCGGACGCCCTCTTCCCCGATGCCGTCGCGCGGCGGATCGAGCAGCACCAGTTCGTATTTGCGGCGCTGAACGACCAGTTGGCGCAGGGTCGCGATCACCTCGCCGGCGATGAATTGGGCATTGCTCGCCCCCGCCGCTTCGATATTGCGCCGGCCGAATTCCGCCCCGCGCGGCCACTCGACCGCCGTCACCTCGCCGGCCGCCCGCGCCAGCGGCACGGTGAAGTTGCCGATACCGGCGTACAGTTCGAGAACCCGGTCGTTTTTGCCGGGCGCGAGTTCGCCGAGCGCGAAAGCGATCAGCTTCTCGTTCACTTCCGGATTGACCTGGGTGAAACAATCGGGCGCGAAGAGCCGTTCCTCGCCGCCGACGCGCCACCGGCAAACGGCGTTCGCGGCCACCGCGAAACGATCGCCTTGCCATTCGAACCAATCGCGCGGCGAATTGATTTCCAGCGGATCGTAAAACGGATGCAGAAAAAGCCGGCCGGTCGCCGGATCGAGGACGCCCTTGATCTTGAGCGGATAGGTCGAACCGACGTGAAGCGGCATCGCCTGCCGATAAGCCGCCGCCGCTGCGAACAACTTTTCCTCCAGCGGCTGGCGCATCAGGTGGCAGGACCGCAAGGGCACGACCGCGTTGCTGCGCCGTCGCTGCATGCCGAACGAGCCGTCCGCGCCCAGCGTCAGCACGCTCCGCATGCGGTAACGGCATTCCAATGGCGACGCTTCGGGAGGCGCAAGTTTTTCGTGCGGCAGCCCGCGGCGGCGGAGAATGTACCGGAGGATTTCCTGTTTGGCGGCCAATTGAGCCGGATAATCCAGGTGCATCAACTGGCAACCGCCGCATTCGGCGTAATGCGGACACGGCGGCAAAACGCGCGCCGGCCCGGCGGCCAGCAATTCGGTCAGATCGGCTTCGACATAACGCTTCCGGGCCTGAATCACGACGGCGCGGACCCGGTCGCCCGGCGCGGTCGCCTCGACGAAAAAGGCGATCTGGTCGTAGCGCGGCCGCACCGCCGAACCTTTTCCCTTGCCGTTTGGGGCCACGGTCTCGATCAGAATTTCCACGGTTTCGCCGACCGCGGGCAACGGCAGGGGCATCGCCTTCTCCTTTCGGCGGCCATTCTAGAAACCGCTTTTCCGGCCCGCAAGCGTACTTGTCCGAAAACGCGGGCGACGCTAGGCTGGAGACCATGTTGCGCCAAATGATCGCCCTTGTTTTGCTAGTGGCCGTCGCCTTGATGGCGAGTGGCTGCTTCGACGTCGACACCGAGGTGAAGGTGCTGCCCGACGGCAGCGGCTTCGTCACCGTGTGGGTGCGCATGACGACGCGCCTGGCGGCCATCGGCACGGCGGCCCGCGGCTCCAGCCTGGCGGCGGAAAAGGTCGCCCTCCTGCGCCGCCTAGACGAGATTTTTTACGAGCGGGAAGGCGTCCGGCTGGTGGATCGCAACATCGTCGAGGAGGCCGATTCGCAGGTGTTGCGCTATCGATATTCGTTCGACGACGCCGCGGCCTTGAACCGTTTCTGGGCCGACGCCGAAAACGCCAAACAGGACGTGACCATCAGCGGCGCCAAGTTGGATCTGGTGCGGACCGGCGCCGACTGCGGCGCCTCGTTCGACGCCACGGTGTCTTTCACGCCTCGTCCGCTGGAGCAGATTCTCGAGATCGGGACCGCCGTCTTCGGCAAACAGGCGCCCGAGACCAAAACGCAACTGGCGGAGGAATATTACAAAGGTCGCTTCCGGTTGCGCCTCGTTCTGCCCGGGCAGACCGCCGGGGCCGACGCCGATCAGGTCGATACCGCCGGCCGGCCGATCTGGCAGAAAAGCCTCTATGACCTGCTGCGTAACGGCCTGGTCGCCAAAGCCGCCTCGCGGCTCGATTGCGACGGCAACACCGCCCGCCCCGCCGCGCACGACGAAAGCTTTCCGGCGCCCGCCGAAACGATTTCCGACGGCCCGCGGCCGACCATGGCCGAGGTGCTCGAAGCGCTCAACGGCCTGGGCGATCTGGTGACGATGGAAATCCGGGCCGACGTCGATAAGAAAAGCAGCCTGCGTCTGACCTACCGGATCGACAGCCGGGTCGATCAGCCGGTGCAGAATCTTCTGCTGGCCATGCTCGCGCCCCTGTCGACCCTGGCCGAGGATTGGGAGTGGCAAAGCAGTCGCGACAAGGACGGTTTCCTGCGCCTGACGCTGCGCACGAAAAAGCCGCTGCGGTTGGATCAAACCGGCAGTGGTTTTCTGTTCGCCGGGCGCGACGGCAATCACTTCACCTTCCGCCTGAAACTGCCGCCGCTGGTGCTGGCCCGCGCCGCGCGCGGCCCCGACGATCCGGGGCCGGTCATGGTCAAGGTCCGCGTGAAAATGCCGCGCCGGATCGCCCAAGCCAACGCGACCTTCGTGGAAGGCCAATCCGCCCGCTGGGTCCTCACCCAACGCGATCTGGTCGAACCGGTGGTGCTGGAAGCGATCAGCGAACCCTGACCCGTGCCTACAGTGACCGCCGTTCGCCCCCGGCCAACTGCGCCGCCGTGTGGATGACCGTCTGCAACGCCATGTCGGTCGGATCCAGAATCATCGCGCCGACGCCGTGGGCCACGGCCATGGCCGCGAAAACGCGATTGACGGTACGCCGTTTCACCATGCCGTAGGAAATATTCGACAACCCGATCACCGTTTCGGCCGCCGGAAAGTGACGGCGCAGCGAGGCGATCGTTTCCAGGGTCACCGCGGCGCCCTCCGGGTTCGCGGTCAGCGGCTGAACAATGGCATCGAAGTACAAGCGATCCGGCGGTAATCCGGCGTCGGCGGCCCGGCGATAAATCTGTTCGCACATTTCGAGCCGGCGGCACACGTTGGGCGGCACGCCTTGATCGTCCATCGCCAGGGCGATCACCCCGGCGTTATGGGCCATCGCCAGATCCAGCATGGCTTCCAGCCGGGCCGGCGCGGCGGTAAGGGAATTGAGCAGCAAGCGTCGCCGGCCCGCCAGGTGAGCGGCGGCGCGGCGAAGGATTTCCGGATCGGGACAATCGAGACAGAGCGGCTGTTGGCCGGCAATCAACGCGCGGTCGATCAGCCACTTCAGGTCGTCGGCCACCCGGCGGCCCGGCTCGTTGCCGCAACCCGCGTGCAGATCGAGATAGTGGCAGCCGGCCCGCGTCTGGCGGTCGATCAAGTCGTCGATGAAAGAGGCGTCGCGCTCCGCGACCGCCCACTGGACGGCCTGAATGCCGACATTGATTTTTTCGCCGATCAGGATCATCGCCGCCTTCCCGACGCGCAACCTTCGCTGGTGGTGATATCTGATTTATCGTCCATTTTCGGGGGCCGCTTTATAGCGGAGGCAATTTTTGTTATTTTTATCGCCATGAAACACACCGATGATCTCCATCAACTGCCGTTGCCGCCGCTGGGTGTGACGATTTTCCGTCACAAACCACAATGGGCGGGCGAAATCGCCGATTTCGCGGGCCTTAGTTTTTGCCGGGCCGTGGCCGAAGCGACCGCCGGAGCGGAGCTTTGGGTCGACGGCGGTTCGATTCACGTCTGCCAGTGGTCGCCCGTCGGCCTGGGCTTGCGCGAGCCGGTCGCCCAATTCCAAAAAGATCTGTCCCCGCGCCTGCCGTTCGGCATCGCCGGATTCCGCCTGGCGCCGCTGGATCGCCAGCGCGCCGGAGTAACGCCGGACGTGGTTCTGGTGCGCGGGCCGGCGACGATCATCCGGGTCATGGCGGAAAAAGCCGGGTGGGACCGGGCGGCCTGGGAATTCGCCGCCGAGGACAATCTGGCTCGCAGCGCGCTTTTTCCGATGAAATCGCAGCGGGACGGCAAGGGACCGTTTTTTCTGAAATCGGTCAATCGTGTTTTGGGTTCGCTGGATAAGGTGCCCGGTTGGGAAGCCTGCACGGCATTCGCCTTCCGGAATCGCGGCATCTCGGCGGGCTTCGAAGCGATCATCAAGCGGTATTTATCGAGCATGTCGGTCTGCCGCAATTCGGTGGTCATCCCCTATTTAACCGGCAAATTCAACATTTCCTATTTTTGCGCCGGCGGCATTTCCTGGGGCGGCAATTACCCGTTCCACGTCACTTCCGGCTGGCCTTCCGCACTGTGGCCGGAGGTGTCCTCAATCCTTTCCTGGTGAAACCGGTTTCAATAACGAGCTTTCACCGAGGCGGATTTTCAGCGGGTCGAGCGCCCCGCCCGGCGCACCCGTCGCCGCCTCCAGAAGTTCGCCCAGATTGTTCGCGGTAACCCCGCCGGAAATCTTGATGCCGCCCGCGAACGATTCGCGCATCAGGCGCAGGGCGTGAACCGTCGCGCCGCCGCGGCCGAAACCGGTGCTGGTTTTGACGAAGTCGGCGCCGGCCTCGCCGCACAGCCGGCAGGCCCGGCGGATTTCGTCGTCGGTCAATTCGCAAACCTCGAGGATCACCTTCAGCCGGGCGCGATAACCGGCGGTCGCCGCGCGCAGCGCCGTCAGATCATTCGCGACGCTTCGCTCGTCGCCGTTTTTCAAATCGCGCCACCGCAAGACGGTGTCGATCTCCGTCGCCCCATGGTCGAGCGCCCAACGCGTTTCCTGCAACTTGAGCGCCGACGGATTCCGGTCGCCGAGCGGAAAACCGACCGTGGCCGCGACTTGGATCGCCAAGCGATTCTCCGCGGCCAGACGGCGGATCGTTGGTTCGACTTCGTCGTGCCGGACGCAAATCGCGTAAGGCGGCGCGGGCAAAGTGAAGGTCTGCCGCAGAAAATCGTCCCAAGCGGTTTCGTAGGCCGCCAGCGGATCGGCGGCCTGCCCGCGAAAGGCTTCCGGCCGCGCCAGAAACGTATGATCGCAGATGCACGCCACGTCGGCGGGGGTCAAGGCGCGATAATCCACTTTTGTTCCCTTACCCGCGGCAATGCCGCAACCGGCGCCGCAAAAACGAACCGACAACGAATCCGTTCTTGCGGAAACGGGCGAATCAATCCTTTTTCTCGGTCGCCACTTGCAGCTTGAACAAGTAATTCAGAGAACGCGTGTCGTTTTCGCCGTCACATCGGACGCAAGCTTGAAATTCAAGGTTCCAATCGGTCAGGTATGGTTTGAGAAATACCTGCGCATCGCCGAGCGTGGCCAGGTTATGCCACCAATCGGCTTCGGACGCATCGATGGTCGGCCAGTCCAGTTCCACTTCGCCGTCCGCGTCGGCCAGATAAGCCGTGCAATTAAATCCGCCCGTCTCGACCGGCGTCCAGGCGGCGTCACTGTAGGCTTGAAAAACCGTCCAGAGCCAGATCTGTTCGAAGTCTTCCGGTCCGGCGTCGGCTCCCAGTTTGTCCAGTTCGTTGACAATGGACGTGGTCACGCAGGCGGGCTGCCCGCCGTCCGCCGGGTAGTCCACAACGATCGGGTCCAATTCCAGGTAGGCGATTCCATCGATGAAAAATTCGTCGAGCACCGATTCGACCACGTCCTCGGCCGCATCCTCCACCTCATCCTCGAAACAACTGCAACCCGGCGCCAGAACAACGGCACTCGCGGCCATGAGAAAACAGAACATCCATAAATAATTATTCATTCGCGCCCTCCTACTCGTGAAAACACCGTTCTGCCGATTGGCGGCGGAAACCATCGCGATCCGGTTGCAAATTCGAGGATGTACGAAAAAATAACACCAGTTTGGCCAAATAAAGTCAACTGGAATCGGGCGCCAAGCGGGCCGGGAACGGCGCGCTTCACCCATGAAACCCAAAAATGCGGGTTACGACTCGATGAGCGGCGAACTCTTCCCGTTTTCCACGGTCAGTTCCTGAATCGTGGCGAGTTGATGTTCGTCGGGACGAGCGCTCGTGCCGTTTTGCTTGAGTTTTTCACGGTAGCGCCGCAGGGCCGGAGCCATGATTTCGCCGATCAGCGTGCGGTAATCCATGCCGGCGCTCTGGGCGATCAGGCACAGGTCCGACCACCCGGGCGTCAGGCCGGGCAGCGGGTTGCACTCGATGAAATACGGCTTGCCGACCCGGTTGAGCCGCAGGTCGATGCGGGCCACGTCGCGGCAACCGAGCAGAATGAAGGCGTTTCGGGCGACGCGCTCCAACTCGCGCAGCAGCTTGGCGTCGACGTTCGCTGGGGTGTCGTAGCGGATTTCCTTGTTTTCGCTGAGCTTGTGCTCGAAGGTATAAACCGGATGCCGCGCCTCGGGATTGAGGTAGACGATTTCCATCGGCGGCAGCACCTTCGGCCGCGTTTCGCCCAGGAGCCCGAGGGTGAATTCGCGGCCCGGCAGATACTCCTCGACCAGCATCGGCTGTTTGTACTTGGCCAGCAGCACGGCCGCCAATTCGCGCAGGCGATCCTCGTTTTCGACGACGCTGTCGGGCATGACGCCCTTCGAGCTGCCCTCGGCAATCGGCTTGATCAGCACGGGGAAGCTCATGTCCTTCGGGAACCGTTCCTTCGCGGTGCGCATGACGAAGAACTTGGGCGTCGGCACGCCCGCCTGGATCAGGATTTTTTTCGACAGCGCTTTATCGAGGGTCAATGACAGCGTGGCCGGATCGGAGCCGGTGTACGGAATGGCCAGCAGTTCGAGAATGGACGGCACCTGGGATTCGCGGTTGCGGCCGATGATGCCCTCGGCGATGTTGAACACCAGGTCGACCTGGGCCGCCGTGATCAGCGAGGCGAATTCGGGCGTCGCCTCGACGTAAACCACGTCGTGGCCGTAGGAAGCGATGGCGTCGCCGAGCGCCTGGACGGTCTTGGGCGAATCGTACTCGGCTTCGCTGTCGTCGTCGTCGGCCTGTTTGGGAACGATGCGCTTGAGGTTGTAGGTGACCGCGACGCGCAGCGGCCGGCGACGGATTTTCGATTTGCTCTTGGAGACTTTGATGCCCTGGCGTTCGGCGGCGCTGCGGATCACCGTTTCCAGCACGCCGTCGATGTCCTTGACGCCCACTTGTTTGGCCGACAGATAAATGCCGGCGCCCGCGTCGAGGCTGGGCAGCGCGTTGACTTCGATGAAGTAGATGCGGCCGTCGGGCATGACGCGGTAGTCGATGCGGCCCAGATCGCGGACGCTGAGCAGCGAATAGATTTTCTTGGAGTAGCGCAGCAGTTGGTCCATCTGGGCCGGGGTCAGCACCGCCGGGCACTTGACCGAAACCGCGTTGCTGGCGAACTGCTTCAGGGTGAAGTCGTAGATGTTGTACTTGCGTTCGCTCATCGCCGAGGTCTCGAAATGGTACTCCGCCGGCGGCAGCACGCCGCTGGTTTTCGGCGACGATTTTTCGAGAAAGGCCACCGTCACGTCGCGGCCGGGGATGAATTCCTCGATCAGCACGCCGGCCGGGTAGCGCAGCAGCAACTCGCGCACCTTGTCGTACAGCATGTCCGGGTAATCGATGACCGAATCCTGGCTGATGCCCTTGGAACTGCCTTCGAAATTCGGCTTGACCAGCACCGGATAGCGCAGTTCCGGCGGGGTCCAGTTGCGCATGTCGTCGATGAACACCCATTGCGGCGTCGGAATGCCGTAGCTGGCGACAAGGTACTTGGTGAGTTGCTTGTCGAGCGTGACCGTGCAGGTATAGGCGTCCGAGCCGGTGTACGGCAGATTGATCTGGTCGAACAGTCCCGGATAAAACGCTTCGCGGTAGCGCCCGAAGCGCCCCTCGGCGGTGTTGAAGACCAAGGCCGGATTCAAGGCTTCGAGCCGGGCGACGACGCGGGACGCCGGGCCGGACACCTCGACCAATTCGACTTCATGGCCCAACCGTTCCAGCGATTCGCTGATCGCCCGGATGGTTTCCGGCCGGTCGAATTCGGCCTCTTCCTCGGTCTGGCTGACTTGCAAGTTGTGGGTGAATGCGATCTTCATTTTTCCCTTCTCTCTGATTCAATCGGAAACGCGCCCGCAGGCCATGCTTTTCGTTGCACGCATCACAACCGGACGATTAGTTCAAGCCACTTTTTCGAAGGTTGGCGCAGGAGGAAGGGTCGGGCCGGGTCCGGGCACACCAAGGGGGGGTCATCGCCTTCGGTCGATGTTTCGTTGGACGCAAAAGCCGGTTTTTGTCTCGTGATCAATTGCTTTCGCTTTCGGGAAATCGGTTGACCTTAACAAGGACCACCCGCGTTCCCCGCCAACATATAATTTTTTTCCCCCCAGTCAATCAAAAATCACGGTCCTCATCATTTTTTCCGCGCGCGCCGTCATGGGTCCGCGGCGACCCGTCATTTTCATCGACCGACCGATCCGGTTTTCCCGGGCGAGTTTGTCTTTTTTTGAGAATTCCACTATGCTCGGTCGACTTTGGTGAAGAAGCTTGATTGTCCCATTCCGGACAAAAGCACGATACAAACCGCTCAAGGAGTCAGTGATGCGGCATTCCACTCACTTGCTGTTCTCCCTCATTCTCTTTTTTGCCCTGATCGCCACGGCCCAGGCCGAAACCCACTGGATTCGGTTCGACGGCACCATGGCCGATCAAAACGCGAAAATCGTCATCCAGGACAATTCGAAAAGCGACTTCGAATTCCGGATGCATTTACCGGGGTTGCGGGTCCGCGACATCGTCGTGGACGGCGCCGATTGGCAGGATCTGGATTTCGGCCAAAGCACCCGCCAGGCCAATCCCGGCGATCCGGCCGTCCCCGTGTTTTCGCGCTGGATCGCGCTGCCCCAGGGCGCCGCGCCGCAAATCGAAGTGACCTTGAGCAACGCCACGGTGATCGAAAACGTCAATTGCGCGCCCGCCCAGGCGCCGTACGCCGATTGCTACGGCGAACCCGATCCGGAGTTCGCCCGCAACGAAAAAATCTACGACAAAAACGCCTGGTGGCCGGAAAAGCCCTATCGCGTCGAAGGCCCCTATGTCATTCGCGGCCTGCGGATGTTTTTGTTGCAGATCTACCCGGTTCAAATCAATCCGGTGACGCTGCAAGCCCGCGCCTACGCCGACGCGGTCGTGCACGTCGGGTTCTCCGGCTCGAAAGGCCGCTTCTTCGACCGTCATCAGGCGGCCAGTTTCCAGGCGATTTACGAACAAGCGATGAACCGGATGGCCTTCGCCGATGAAACGCCGCCGGCCGCGACCGGCAAGAGCCCGAACGGCGCCGAATACGTCATCCTGACCGACCCGGCCTTCGTCGATCCCGCCCAGGATCTGGCCGACTGGAAAATTCTGCAGGGCTACGACACCGAAATCTACACCACCGATGAAGTCGGCACGACGGCGGCCGCGATCAAGGCCTGGGTGCAGGAAGCCTACGACACCTGGGATCCCGCGCCGGAATTCGTCCTGTTCATCGGCGACTCCGAACACATCACCCCGACCTACGACGATCCGTACATCGCATCCGACCTGTACTACTTCACCGTCGACGGTTCGGACATCTTCGCCGACATCGCCTACGCCCGCATCACCGCCGACACCGTCGAAGAACTGCAAAAGCACATCACCGACATTATCAACTACCAGCGCTATCCGATCGTCGACAGCGCCTTCTACACCAACTCGTATCACGCCGCCTACTTCCAGCATCAGGGCGGCGGTTACGAGGAACGGCGGTTCCTGCGCACCACCGAGGAAACCTACCAGTGGTTCAACCAGTACATGGCCGACAGCCCGTTCACCCCGCACCGCATCTACGTGACCGAGGCGGCGGTGACCCCGCGCTTCTGGAACCAGGATGTCTACCTGTGGACGGCGAGCTGGTGGACCTATTCGACGGTGGACATCGTGCCGGAATTGCTGCGCGCCAACGGGTTCGCCTGGAACGGCGGCGCCTCGGACATCACCGCGGCGGTCAACGGCGGCACCTCGTTCCTGACCCACCGCGATCACGGCGACACCGACGGCTGGTCGGACCCGGCGTTCGTCACCAACCAGGTGCTCGCGCTCACCAACGGCGACAAGCAGCCGATCGTCTGGTCGATCAACTGCCTGACCGGCTATTTCGACAACGACGACAAGAACGGCGAATGCTTTTCGGAAGCGTGGGAACGGAACGTGAACGGCGGCGCGGTCGGCGTTCTCGCCTCGACGCGCGTCAGCTACTCGGGTATCAACGACCGCATGTTCTGGGGCTGGCTCGATTCGATGTGGCCGGAATTCATCCCCGAATACCCGACCGGCACCAACAACTCGCCCGAATGGCGGGCCAGCCTGCTGATGCTGTACGGCAAGCTTTACATGGATACCTGCTACCCCGGCGACGCCTACGCCACCGAAGGCATCGAGGAATTTCATTGGTTCGGCGACCCGACCCAGGAACTGTACGCGGGCGAGCCGCAGACCTTCACCGTTTCGCATCTGCCGATCGTGCCGATGGGCGCGACCGGCTTTGACGTGGAAGTCAACGCCGACGACGCCCGGGTCGCCCTGGTGCAAAACGGCCTGATTCTCGGCAAAGCCTACAGCGCCGGCGGCGCCGCGCACATCGAATTCGACGGCCCGATCGGCGACATGACCGACGTTCACCTGACCATCACCCGCCGCAATTACCGGCCTTACGAAACCGACATCATGGTCGGCGCCACTTCGGACGGCATCGTCGCCCTGAACCGCGTCGCCTACTCCGAAAGCGACACC
>JAAYVF010000004.1 GCA_012517325.1 Myxococcales bacterium
CCCGTAATAAGTCTCTTGCAAGGTCGGGTCTTCCTTGATGATCTTCACGATCGCCACGCCCGGGTGCAGCGCCTCGTCGCCCGTGCCCGAAACCGCCACCGTCGAGCGCAGCTTCACCAAAATCGCCGCGTAGTTGCGCCGCAGCGCCTTCGCGGTGGTCCGGATCTCCAGCGTGCAGTAATCGCTCGGATGCTCATCCCACGGGTTCACCGTCACCACGGAATCGAGGTAGGCCGTCAAGCCGGCAACCTTGCTTTCGAGAAAAAAATTGTTGCCCTCGACCTCCATTGTCGCCTTCTCCACCGCCGCCGCCCCGTGATCGCAGGTGTCCGCGCAGCAGTTCTGCAATACCGCCGATGCGTGTTTGTTAGCCAGGAAGCCCACCTCGGCGTTGTCGGCCCGGCAATAGATGAACCGCGCCCGGCTGTAGCCCGTCACCTGGAACGCCGCCCGCGAGGTCTCCGGCTCCACCGCCAAACCGCGAAATTCCACCACCGATCCCTCGCACACCAGAATCCCCGCCGTCAACGTGCAGCGCTTCGCCGCCGTCGGCGCAAGAGCGCCGGTACCAGTGATCGGATCGAGGTCGGCCGCATAATAGGTCTGGTTCCAGTTCTCCGATTGAATCACCAGCAACGGGATGACGCCCTGGCGGGTCACGTTGGAGAACACCAAATAGCCGGAGGTCTCTTCGTAACTCGCCGTCGTATCTTTCTTCAGATGAATGATCGTTTCCGCGGTCAAGGGAAAGCTCAATAATTCAAGAACCGCCGAGATGTGTTTTTTGGCATTGCCCATGGTCAAACCGTCGCCCGTATCGTCCGCCTTGTCCGCATCCACGTAATAATTGGTCGCCATCGAATCCTCCAAAGTGAAACAGGTTTAATCAACCAACAAAGTGTCCTCGTCCGGCATCTGCATAAACTGTTGCGCCGGGGCGATGGTGTCCTCGCCGTCATTCACGCTGCTTTCGCGGAAGACGATGTTCTTCTTGCCCGTCACCATCCCCTTCGAGCCCAGCATCACGCCCCGGTGATTCTCCGTGCCGGCCTGCTCCGTCTGATCGATGACCTTCACCAGCGCCGCCCCGTGGATCGCCGACAGATCCTCGCCCGTGCAAATCGACACCGTGCCCCGCTGCATCACCAGGATCGCGGTCGTCTCCGTCACCGGTTTGGTCGTGCGGATTTCGAGCAGCCCAAAGTCGCCGTGATCCTCCCACGGCGCCACCAGCACCAGCCCGTCGAGCACCGCCGCGATGCCCACCATCGCGCAGTCCGTCAGGCGATTCGCCCCCGACAACCGCGCCTGCGCCTTCGTCGCCGCCAGCAGCCCGCTGCCGCTGTCGCGGATGCAGCCGTTCTCGGAATCGAAATTCACCCCTTGATCGGCGTTGACGCCAATGTTGACGCAGTCGATCAGCCGGCAATACGCCGCCTTCACGCTTCCCGGGCCGCGGACCAGCAGGCCGCAGCCGTTGTCGGCGGCGGCGATCTCCAGGCCGCGCAACTCGACGTTGAAGGCATTGATGCACCAGAACGACAGGTTCAGCGACAGCGGATAGACCTGCGTCTCGGCATTCATCGGGGCGGGATCGGTATCGTCGAACGGATCGAGGCCCTGTTGGTAGTTGCCGTCGAGATAGGTCTCGGGCTGGATGATCAGTTTGCCGCTGGGTCCGGCGCAGAGGATGTTGCTCAGGTTGATGCTGTTGTCGTCTTCCTCGTAGGGGTTGGTCGCGCCGACCTTTAAATAGATGACGTTTTCGCCGGCCAGCGGATAGGTCAGGGCCTGGATCATCGCGTTGAGATGTTTTTTTGCGGTGGCCCAGCTTTCGCCGGTGCCGGAATCGTCGGACTGGTCGGGATCGACGTACCAATTGGGCATGATCGCTCTCCAAGCGCCTTCACTGCCACCCTCACCTCATCCAACCACGCTGCTCCACCCGGAAGGCGAATAGAAAGATACATCTTTGAAAAAAAAACAAGGGAAAAATATGAATCATTTTTAATACTTACGAATGGCCTCCCATTGGCGATCATAGTTAAATCGGAAGTCACGGAAAAATAAACGAAAATTATCAGTTCCGGCAAATCCGGCGGAGGGTTTGGCAGAGAGGTGAAATCGCGGCTGCTAAGCCGCTCTTACACCAGTCAAGTCGCCGACGCGCAATTGTAATATTTACGCAAATCCACCGGCCCCAAGCTAAGCCGCTCCTACACCAGTCAGGTCGCTTGCGCTCCCGGTGTGGGTTCCGGCTTTCGCACGGAAAGACGGCGTAAGATTTTTATCGCGGCTACTAAGCCGCTCCTACACCTGTCTGGTCGCTAGCGCTCCCGGCGTGGGTTCCGGCTGGCGCACGGAAAGACGGCGTAGGTTTTTTTCAGGGTCGGGCTTTGAGATGCCGAAACAAGTTCGGCATGACGGGGTGGTGGGCGTCGGCATGACGGTGTGGTGGGCGTTTACCGATCCGTCACCCTGAACGACACGAATTGTCACCCTGAACTTGTTTCAGGGTCTATATAGCAACCACAGTCGTTGAGTGTTTACAAAATAAAAGCAACGACCTGCATTTCGAAGCAACGAAGTGATTAATCGGAGCGACATTCCGCTACCGGAAGAATCCACCCTACTTGGCGGTAATGCGCGCTTCCGTGCCGGCCAGTTCCAACAGCCGGTTGATTTTCGGCTTCAGGCGGCGCAATTCACCGGCCGCGTCCTTGCTGGAGATGCCGGGATAGCGGCTTTGCAAAAAGGAGTTGAAGCCGGCTTCGGTCATGCCGCCGGCGATCGCCACGACCAGCGCATCCTCGATCACTGTTTGTTCGATATACGGGGTGGGCTTGTCGCCGTCCATGTTCCAGACGACCACTTCGAGGTAGGGCTCGATCTTGCCGCGATCCTTCGGCGAATATTCGATCGAACTGCCGACGAAGCGCACGAGCGGGATCATCTGCCGTAAGGCCTCGTCGATCGTATCGAGCGAGGCGATGACCTTCTTGGCGTCCGGATTCGGGATCTCCTTGGTCAGCACGTAGACCGGCATGCCTTCGTAATCGACGATCAAGTGGCGGGCCGCCGGCTTGGCGGGATCGAGCGGAATGGCCTTGACCTGCACGGTGCGCGGTTCGCCCGGATTGATGGTGAAGGTTTGATCCTCGACGACCAGCATCGACTGCGTCTGGCCGGTCTGGTCCCACATGACCGTCCAGCGGTTGATTTTCCATTCGGCCGGTTTATCGCCCGTCCACTCCAGTTTCACCGCGAAGATATTGCTGTTGCCGGCGCCGGATACTTTCAGGACGCGCATTTCCGCCGATTTGGGTTGCGGACTGGCCGCGGGCGTATTCTCAGGCTCGGCCGCCGGTTCCATTCCGGTTTGCGGCGCGCGGCGAATGAAGCAGGCGGTGGGGAAGAGCATCGCGATCGCCAGCAGCAGGAAGATGAGAATGTGAAGGTGAAGGCGTTGGCTCATCGATCGTCTCCATTTCTTGACCCGACTTGTTGTCTCCTGACAAAACCTTCCTCCCCGTTATCCAATCGAACCAGGTAAAAATCGCCACTCTCGCCCACGGATGTCAAGAGCGTGCCTTTTTCGATCCGGGCGATCACCGCAGCGTCACGCGACGGCGCGGCATAAACCACCAGGTCGGTCAACGCGACCAGCACCGACCGTTCCGCGGTGTCGCGGCGCGGCTCCGGCTGATCGGCGGCCTCCGGCGGCACGGCGGCGGGTGCCGGGGGCGGCGCCACTGCGGCGCGATGCGCGGCGCCGCCGTAAACACAACGAAATCCGACGCCGATCGGCCGGGAATCGGGAGGCAGGGAATAGCGATAAGGGCCCACCCGCACCACCTTTTCGCCGCCGAAATCCGGCCCGGCCGGATCCGTCAGCGGGGACGTGCGGTAGGTCACCTCGTTGAACCAATCCCCTGTCCATTCCGCCAGTTGCACGGCGCGAAAACGGACGCCGTACGGCCCGTCCGGCCATTCGGCCGGGTTGGCCGGCAGATCGGCCCGCTCCAGATCGACACCGGGTTTGGGCTGGCCGTTCAGCATTCCGGTATAATTCAGGTTACCCCATTGCGGGCCGCGCGCCGCCAGTTCCCACTCGGCTTCGGTCGGCAACCGGCCGCCCTTTTCGCGGCAAAAACGGTCGGCTTCGTTCCAGGAAACGCCCTCGATCGGCGCCGATCCCTGAAGACCGAAGGCGGCCCGGGAAACGGGTTCGCGATCCATCCAGAACGAGCTGATGATCGCCTCGTGCGGCGGAATCATCGAGTGATCCGCGCCGCCGGGACCGATCCGGAAGTCGCCGGGCCAGATATCGCCCATTAAAAAGCGGACGCCGGGGATGTACGCCCGGCCGTTTTCCACCCGGACGACCGGCGGTTCCGCCTGGGAGTATTGCGCCATCAGGTCGTAGAATTTTTGATTCGGGAAAAAGCTTTCCAGTTTCAGTTTTTCGCCGAAGCGGTTCGCGAACCAGGCGCGATCCCGGAGAAAATCGTCGGTCAGGTAGACGGCCTGGCTCAGCGGCGAGACGAAGACCATGCCGACGTAGAGCAGGCGGCTTGGTTTGACTTCGAAGCTGTAGGGCTGGTCAAGGGTGATGGTGTTCAGGCGGCTGTTCAATTGATAAGCGAATCGGACGATGCTCAACGTGCCGCGCGGCGCCTTGACGACGAAATACCCATCGGCGTCCAGACCGGCCTTCAGCGCCCGGCCGCCTTTGGTCTTGAATTCGATCCAGCCTTCCTGGGCGTCGCGGACCGGCGCCACCTTGCCGAATATCACCCCTTGCAGATCGTCGGCCTTGAGGAAGATCGATTGCGGCACCTGGTGGGAACAACCGGTCGACCAGCAAATCGCCAGCAGCATCGCAACGACGGCAATTCGTCTCAACACGAATCGGCCTCCAAAACAAACGAACCCACCCCCGGAAGGGGCAGGTCCGTAATCAAGTCAGACAGCGCAACGTCTCAGAAAATGTATTCCGGGTCGATGGCCGGCTCCAGGCTGGGCAAGTAGAAGGTCACTACTTCGTACACGCCATCGAGTTCCCGGTAGAACGTCCAGGCCACGCCGGCGAAGGTGCCGTAAGTCAGGCCGGTGAGAAACTCGCCGACGCTCTCGCCCTTCTCCGCCTCGACGATCGGTTGCTTGACCAACTCGATCGGGCCGGTGCCGATATTGATGAGCCCGCGGCCGAGTTTTTTCGTCGCATCGAAGAAAGGACTCGGGTACGGGCCGACGGTTTTTTGGTAGCTGGTGATGATGTGGCCGCCGATAAAATCATCGGCCTGAGCCATGCCCTGCAGGGCGAAGCCCAGCACCACGGTCAAAGCCAAAAGCAAGCCGATCCGTTTCATGCCGCTCTCCCTACCATTGGAAAGTAACGTTGAGGCCAAGGCTGTACATCATGGAGCTTTCATAGTCGTCTTTGAAGAGATTCTCGTCGTCGGTGGCGTAACCGTTGAGGGTGTCGCCGATGATGAAAGCCTTCCACAGCCGGAGGTCAAGACCCAGGCTGATCCATTTGGCCAGCATGACATCCAGACCGCCGCCGATATTCACGTAAAGATTGTTGAAGCCGTCGTAGTCCTCGTTGTTGTACAAGGCCACCTGGCCCGCCGGAACCTTGGTCGAATCTTTGTAGGTCCACATGAAGGGCATCCAACCCAGGCCCATGCGCAGAACCGGCTGCAACCGCACGAAGTCGGCGTCGCGGAAACGATCGCGCGGATAGAGCTTGCCGCTCACGCCGATGCCGCCGATGCCCGAGTACTCCTGGCCGAGGCCGCCCCAATAAGCGGCGTCCAGGCCCTCTTTCACATCGTCGCCGCTCGGGCTGGTGGTGATGGCGGGGATGTAATCCAGTTCAATCGAAAAATTCCTGGTGATCCCGTAACCGAAGAACAGGGCTCCGCCGAAGCCGCCGTCGAAGTTGTCCCCCATCCAGCCGGTATAGCCGTAATAACCGCCATCGAGACCTGCGATGAAAACGTTGTCGAGTTTCTCCGCGGCGAAGGTCAACGAGGCAGTCAACACTACGGCGAGAATCACGAGGCCTGCAAAGCTCTTACGGCTCATACTCTCCTCCAGGGCAATAGCCGAAAAATTGCCGGTCTTTTCTATCTGATATCTCTTTGGATAGCTGGTTGCGCGACAAAAGTCAAGAAACTTCTGCACATTTTTCACAAATCCACCGTGGATAAAAATAAATCCGAAAACACCTAAATTCCACTTTTCGGACTTTCATCGCCGTTCGATTCGCGGTTGGATTCGCTGTCGACGAACTTCTGGATGTAGTCGTAACCCGAATATAGGGTATAAAAAACCGCGATATAAATGACGACGGTCCCGCAATTCTGGAAAGTCAGCCAGGCAGGCACATGGCCCGTCCCGAAATCGAGCGTCGAGTGCAACAGCAGGCTGGAGATCGCGATATCCTGAAACACCGTCTTGCTTTTTCCCAGGTTGCTCGCCGCGATCACCGTCCCGCGCGTGCTGGCGACGCCGCGTAGCCCCGTGATGACCATCTCCCTTAAAATGATGATCAGCGCGATCCAGGCGGCCAGCCGGCCCAGGTTCACCAGCATGATCAACGCCGTGGTCACCATGACCTTGTCGGCCAGCGGATCGAGAAACTTGCCGATGTCGGTCACCGCGCCCGTTTTCCGGGCAATATAGCCGTCCAACAGGTCGGAACCGGCGGCGATCAGAAACACCACGCCGGCCGCCACGTTGAAGAAAACCGTGCCGCCGTCCTGGTTGAGATACTTCTCCAGGTACATGAATAAAAAGAGAAAAGGCGCCATCGCCAGTCGCCCCAGGGAAATCAGGTTGGGGGCGTTCAACAGATCGTTGCTTTTCATTGGTTACCGGTTCCTGAAATGGTCGCGCATCGTCAAGACGTTACGCACGAAGCTGATCGTTTCCAGATTGCGCGGCAAGGGCCGACCCTTGCGAACCGCGCCCGTTCCCGCGTTGTACGCGGCCAGGGCCAATTCCAGATCATTATCATACATTTCCATGAGAAAACGCATGTAACGCGCGCCGCCCTCGGCGGATTCCTGCGGGTTCATCGAATCCCGCACCCCGAACTTGCGGGCCGTTTGCGGCATGAGCTGCATCAGCCCCTGCGCACCCATCGGCGAGGTCACGTAAGGACGAAAACGCGACTCCGTCCAAGCCACCGCGCACAACAGTTCGGGTTCCAGACCGTGCCGAAGAGCCACGTCGCTGATCAAACCGATCATTTCCTGGTGACCGAAAGCCAACCGCTGCTCGGCCCGCGCATCGGCCGCGTTCCGCTGCTCTTCGATCAGATACCGTTCTCGCCCGTCCGGCACCAGATTCGTGAAGTGCCATACGGTGTTGCGATCGTTGATGATCCGTGGGCCATCGCCGGCCTCGGCGGCCACCAAGGTCTGAAGAAAAAACAACACCGCGAGGGCGCCTAGGAAGCGCCTGACCGTCATGTTAACCCCTTATGTACCTTCCCCCAAGTAACGCCAAAAACCTTAGTTAATCCCAAACCGTCCTGTCAAGCACCTTTTTATCTGAGTTATTTTAGCATTATTTCACCCCCTGTCGTCGGTTTTTCTAACCCTTGACAAATCAATGGGTTTCGCCGAAATATGCACTCACTCGTCAACGGAGTATCACATGCATTTTCAGACGGATGTCCTGGTCATCGGCAGCGGCATCGGCGGGCTGGCCACCGCGTTGCGGGTCGCCGAATTCCTCGACGTCATGCTGGTCACCAAGTCCGATCTGGACGAAACCAACACCAAGTACGCCCAAGGCGGTATCGCCGCCGTCACGTCATTCGAGGACAGCATCGAGCTGCACGTGCAGGACACCCTGACCGCCGGCGCCGGACTGTGCAAAGAGCCGGTGGTCCGGATGGTGGTCGAGAACGGCCCCGCCCGGATCCGCGAGTTGATCGCCCTGGGGGTGAACTTCGACCGGCGCAGCTCGGATTTGAACGATTTCGATCTGCACATCGAGGGCGGGCACTCCAAGCGGCGGGTTCTCCACTCCGGCGACATCACCGGGGCCGAGGTCGAACGCGCCCTGCTCGCCCGGGTCCAGGCCCATCCGCGCATCAAGACCTTCCCGTACCACCTGGCGGTCGACCTGATCACCACCGGCAAGCTCTTTCAGGCCCGGTCGACCGAACGCTGCCTGGGCGCTTACGTGCTGGAAACGGCCACCCGCGAGGTGCACACCTTCCTGGCGACCTATACCGTCCTCGCCTCCGGCGGCGCGGGCAAGGTCTACCTCATCACCTCCAACCCCGACGTCGCCACCGGCGACGGGGTCGCCATGGCCTGGCGGGCGGGCGCCACGGTCGGCAACATGGAATTCATCCAGTTCCACCCGACCTGCCTCTTCCACCCCTATGCCCGGAACTTCCTGATCAGCGAGGCGGTGCGCGGCGAAGGGGGTGTCCTGGTCAACGCCAAGGGCGAACGGTTCATGGATGCGATCCATCCTTTAAGTAGCCTGGCGCCGCGCGACATCGTCGCCCGGGCGATCGACAACGAGATGAAGCGGACCGGCGCCGACTGCGTCTACCTCGACATCAGCCACCTGGGCGCCAAGGCGGCCGAAAAATTCCCGCACATCCACGCCAAGTGCCTCTCGCTGGGCATCGACATGACCCGCGGGCGGATTCCGGTCGCCCCGGCCGCCCATTACCTGTGCGGCGGCGTCCAGACCGACGCGATCGGCGAATCGACGATCCCCAACCTGTTCGTGGTGGGGGAAGTCGCCTATACCGGGCTGCACGGCGCCAACCGCCTGGCCTCCAACAGCCTGCTCGAGGCGGTGGTCTTCGCCCACAACGCCGCCGAGGAGATCATTAAAAGAGGCAAGGACGGCGAACCGTCGGTGGCCATCCCCGACTGGGACGCGGTCGGCGCCACCAATCCCGACGAAGCCATCATGGTGACGCACAACTGGGAAGAGGTGCGGCGGACGATGTCGAACTACGTTTCGATCGTGCGCAGCAACAACCGGCTCAAGCGCGCCCAGCGGCGCATCAACATGATCATGGAAGAAATCAACGAGTACTACTGGAATTTCACGGTCACGCCCGACCTGCTGGAACTGCGCAACCTGGCGCAACTGGCCCAGATGATCATCCGCGCCGCCCGCCACCGCCAGGAAAGCCGCGGCCTGCACTACAACCTCGACTACCCAAACCTGCTGCCCGAAGCCGTCGAATCCACGGATCGCAGAAGGATTTCTTGGTTTGATTGAGGGGGGAAGAATGGGCAAAGCGGTGAACGGGAGAACGTAGCCTGACCGGGCATCGCCTCTCTATTCGGGGTAAGGAGATGGGCGAATACCCTCAACCGAAAGAGGCCCCGAATTAAAAATGTGAAAGATTCTTGAAACTACCTTTTCCATTGGATCATCAGGGTAATCAATGCCCTTTTACCAACAGAAAAATGCCTAATATGCAGACGGGATGTTGCTTTATTGATGAACGGTTGAGTTTTTCAGGGCCGACTATCTACCATTTTCATTCAGTGTCTTTCGCACAGCGAAAACCAGTATTACATGCCGGAGAATCAACCCACCATGGAGCCCGACTTGAAGCGCGAACATCTTTTGGGGCAAAGTCAACCGATCCCCCTCTGACAACTTTTGACGAATCCATTCCATTATCCGGTCCTTGAGGGTTTTCGATCGGGCTTTCTGAGTAGTATTTTTCATCATACCAATCTGATACATATTCAGCAGCATTACCTAGCATATCATAAAGATGAAATGCATTTGGTTTTTTCATGCCAACATCCGAAAAGGAATATTCATCACCTTCAAAATTCCAGTCAAACCAAGCGATATTAAAAAGACATTGTACATCTTCGCCGCAATACCAGGGAGTTGTTGTTCCGGCGCGCGCCGCATATTCCCATTCAGCTTCCGTCGGCAAACGGCCACCGACTGTCTCACAATAATCTTTCGCATCCTCCCAAAGCATTTCAACTGCTGGGTATTTCTCTTCGTAATAGTAGCAGGTTGGGGTAACGCCAGTAATATCTTCATATTGCTTTTGTGTTATTTCTGTATTGGACATTTGAAATGAATCAACTCGAACATGATGGCTTGGATATTCATCAAAGGAACACATATTGTCGTTTTCCGAGCACCCCATTATATATTCTCCACCCGGTATATTCACCCATATTATACCGAATTCATCAGGAGAAGCATCATCATCAATTATGGAATCATTGTCATTATTATCATTATTGTCGTTGTTGTTGTCATTGTCGTCATCCTGTTCATCATCGTCAGGCGAAGAGGAAATGCCATCTCCACAAAATGTCGCTCCAAAACATATTGCTATTAGTAACATGAAGATTTTGAAATTATTAATATGGTTGATTTCTTTAGTCACAACCATACACTCCTTATCTTTTTCTGTAATATCCATCATATGCATATAATATTTCAGCTGGAAATTTTTCCCAGCATGCTTTTAACCAATTAGGGAATATCGAGTGAGCGATTTCATGATTTCCCATCAATGGAACAAATACCATCTGAAATGCTTTTGATTGATCACGAACACCATTTTTTCTTTGTCGATATTCGGCCCGACGCATTTCGAAATGGTAATTGAATGCTCGTTCCCAACGATTGGTTCCTTGCCACAACCGGCTATCGTCGAGTGGATCTTGGATATCTTCTCGATCGTGACCCTCGTTTTCCCGATCATCGATGCCGACCAGATGAAAAACATTCAGGTCCATCAGAAGATTCAGTTTTTTATTCCAGTCCATCTTGCGCAAGTCGTTGGCCCACCATTCTGGCGCTCCTTGGGCGACACCATGAGGTTCGGGCGGTTTATCGAAAAAGGAATTTAGATTGGAGCAATCCAATCCGAAAGGATAAGGATAGGTCAATAAAGGGAATAAATATGATTTCGCACCGCCAAGGGCAACTAGGTTCAGATTCTCGGGATAGCACATCATGTACCGGCTGACGAATTGCCCACCGGCCGAATACCCCGCGAGGTTGAATTTATCTCCTGAAACCTCCGTGAAAAAACCCTTGAATATCTCGTAAATTTCGTTCAAGCGCCGGTCAGAGCGAAAATAATTGAATTCGTTCAAAAGATACTGAAAATTAAAGAGATACTGATC
>JAAYVF010000005.1 GCA_012517325.1 Myxococcales bacterium
ACGTGCCGTCGGCGGAGCGCACCATCGACACACCGTTGTGGCCCGGCGCGCCGCCGTCGACCAATTGGATCGGAAAATCGTCGGTCGTGTCGTCGTCGTTGTCGTCGTTATCGTCATTGTCGTTGTCGTCATTGTCGTCGTTGTCGTCATCGTCGTCCGAAACGTCGTCGCTCGCGTCGTTCCCGGACGAGCCGCCGCAGCCGGTGAGCAGAAGCATCGAAAGCAGAAAAAAGAGGATCGACCATCCCACCTGACGCGCCTTCATCGCGCTGCCCTCCCAAAGCGGCCCGCGCCGCGAGCCGCCGTCCGATCGGTTCCGCCGCTCCGCGCCCTTTTTCCACCCTTACGTTGACAGTAAATATCCATAGCACCGGCCGGCCCGGCACGCAAGTACTTTTTTGTATCTTTTTTCAAGTTCGCGATCGTCCACCGCAAGGCTTGCCAGCGTTTCGGCCGGGACTGGTAAAATGGCCGCCGCTGGGAAACCGCCTGGGAAGCGCCGTGCGGAACGTTTATCCGTGAACGGCAATCGACATGACAAGAATTCGACCACGTTTTCGCAGGGTCTCCACTACCGGGCGCGAAAAAACAACGGGCGACCTCCGGGGGTCGCCCGCGGGCGATTCTTTTTGTTCGTTCGCTATTCCAGCCGCCGTCCTAAACCAGCTTGACTGTCATTTCCACGGTGCCCACGCGCAGCAGGTCGCCGTTTTTCAGCAAGGTCTTTTTAATGCGCTGGCCGTTGACGAAGGTGCCGGCGCGGCTTCCCAGGTCCTTGACCATGAACTGCGATTTGCGATCGCTCTTGATCCAGGCGTGCTTGGAATCGACTTCCGGCCGGGACAGAAAAACATCGCAGGTTTCGCTGGAACCGATCAGGGTTTTGCCGCCGCCCATGATCAATTCGTGCACGCGCGTCTTGCCGCTCTTCTGCCGTTCGATCAGGCAGGGATTGATCGTCGTGGTGACGAAACCGGTTTTGGTGAAGAAGCTTTCCTCGGCTTCGTCCTCGTAGATTTCCTCGTATTCGGTGAGGATTTCCTCGTCGTCGTCGAGACTCTCGCCGTCGATTTCCTCTTCTTTCAGAACCCGCGCCTCGCCGGACTCGTCCGGTTCGTAGATTTCTTCCTCGGGCTCGTAGATTTCTTCCTCGGGCTCCTGCAACTCGTCGGCGTATTTTTCGAGGATCTGGGGTTCGAATTCCGGCATCGACATCTGGGCGAGCAGCCCCATTTGCTGTTCGGCCTGCCGCAGGTCGTTTTCGCAACGGGCGATTTCCGCCTGGTGCCCGGCGATCTGATCGAGCAGCGGCTTGGCGAGCTCGTCGTAGCCCTTGGGGTCGTCCTCGAATTCGCCGATTTCGCGCCGCAGGTTCAATTCCTCGATCTGCATTTGCGCGTCGTTGATCTTGCCTTGGAACGCCGCGGCCTGCTGCCGGCGCGAATCCAGGTAAGCGACGAACTCCCGCCGCTTGCCTTCCCGCTGGTCTTCCCAGGCCCGTTGCAGACCGGCGATTTCGTCGGCGTGATCGGCCAGCACCTGCCGCCGACGGGCCGCTTCGCGCTCGGCGCGTTGGGCGGCGAGCTGTTCGGGCGTCAGCTTGCGCTGCTGCCTGGCCTTGCGCCGTTTCTCCTCTTCCTGGCGTTTTTCCTCGGCCAGGCGTTCTTCCTCGCGGCGCCGCTCTTCCTCGAGCCGTTTTTGCTCGGCGAGAATGGCCTGCTCGACCTCGGCCAATCGCGTGTCGACGTCGACAAGTTTCTCGTCCAGTTCGGACTTCAGCTTGGTGAACAGTTCCGGACGAACCTTGTCCTTGCGTTCATCGAGTTTCTGGAGACGATCGACATAACCGGCTTTCTCTTGTTTCAGGATCTCCAGATCTTCATGCAAACCCATCGTGATCCTCCTGTTGGATCGGCCTCCCCCTTGCCGCGTCATCTTGAAATGCATCGGGCGGAAAGTCCACCCGGATTAAAGCCAGTCCGTGCGCCGGCGCCGTCGGCCCGGCCAACCGGCGATCGCGCGCCGCGAGAATCTCCGCCATCCGCGTCGCCGCGATCTTCTGCCTGCCCACTTCCACCAGCGTGCCGACAATGGAACGTACCTGGTGTTTTAAAAACGCATTCGCGGCCAACGTCAAGCTGAGCAGCCCTTCCTCCAGCGCTCCCGGATAGGGCCACCAGGCGTCCAGCGCCGACAGTTCCCCGGCGGTCACGGCATGCACCGTGGCCGTTTCGACGCACCGGACGGCGTGCTTCGCTTCGCAATCGGCGGCGCGAAATGTAGTAAAATCGTGCTCGCCGATCAATGCAGACATGGCCGTTTGCATCGAAGTTATATCAAGTTTGTCGGTAATATTCCAGGCGTATCTTGTTAAAAAAGGGCTGGGGCAGCGGCGGTTGTCGATCAGGTAGCGGTACGTCCGCCGAATGGCCCGGTAACGGCAGGAAAAACCGTCGGGAACCCGGCACACCTCGCGCACGCTGATGTTGCGCGGGGTCACGGCGTTCCAGGCGCGCCGCAGGGCGGGCAGATCGAATTCGTAGGGCAGGTGGAAATCGGCGGGCAGATCGAGCGCGTGCACGCCGGCGTCGGTGCGTCCGGCCGCGTTCAAGCGCACGGCGACGCCGGTCACCTGCGCGAACGCCTTTTCCAGGATTTCCTGAACGGTCACGCCGTTGGGTTGAGTCTGCCACCCCGAGTAGCCGTCGCCGTCGAACGCCACCCGCACCAGATAGGAGCGAATTTGATCCAGTGGTTGTTTCAAGGCGTTAAAACTCGAACAACAACCCCAGCGAATGGAATTGGCTGGACAAATCGACGATGTCTTTCTTGCCGAAATTGTTCAGCGACGTATAACGGTATTCGTAAATCAGGTAAGTGTTGTTGATGCCCCACTCGGATTCCAGCGCCCCGCTCGCGCGTTTTTCCAGATTGTCGAGCAGGATCATCAGGCCGCCGAAACCCATGGCGCCGTAGTTGTAGGAACGACGTTTCCAACTGCTGTCGAGTTTTTCCTCGAACCAATAGGACAACAGGCCCGAACCGCCGACGTAAGGCACCACCGGCTGGTCGAGCACGAAATTGAAGCGATACGCGAGGCCCAGGCCGCCCGGCGCGATGTGCAGCTTGTATTTCTCGGCGGTTTTCGAATCGTCCAACGGCGAGACGCCGCTGCCTTCCGAGAACCCGTAACCGAGCGAGCCGACCAGTTCCAACTGCTGGATCAATTTCAGGCCGGCGTTCATGTTGTAAAAGGCGATACCCTTGTCGCCGTAGACTTTCTGGTAATCCTCGTCCGAGTAAAACATCATGCCGACGTTCAAGCCCCAGGTGCCCCAAATCGGACTTTCTTTCCAGTGGGTGTCCTGCCGGCTCAGCGGATCGTCCTCTTCCGCCGGCGCCGGAACCGCCAGAAGAAGCAACAGCATCAGCAGACAAGCGCTCCCGATCCAGCGTTTCATCGAGCCTCCTCCCGGCGACGCCGCGCCAGCACCAAAATCGCCGCCAGCCCCAACAGCAACGGCACGGAAATCATTCCCGGCCGTTCGGTCTCCCAGCCGGCCAGACGGGCGATCGGCGTCAACACGGCCCGGGTCGCCGCCCGCGCCGTTGGATGCCCCGCCAGCCAATGCGCCAGGGGCGGACTGACCGCGTAATACAAATGGACGAACGCCCGGCCCGCCGGGGTCCGTTGCAGAATGCGATCGCGGAAGGACCGCAGTTGTTTGACCATCGGGTGGTTGTAATCGCCCCAGGCCGCGGTGGCCACGAAGCAGCCGCCCTCGTCGTTGGACAACTCGGTGAAGCCGACGGTGTCGGTGGGTGTGCCGCTGAGTTCGCTCGACAAGGGGCCCTCGGTGTCGCTGGTGTCGACGGCCGAAATACGCACGTAGTATTTGACATTGTTGGTCAGCCCGGAAAGCTGGAAGTTGTCGACGTCGTCGACATCGATCGGGCTGGCGCCTTCCGACGCATCCGCGCCGGTGTAGTCTTCCGGGTTGGTGCCCGGGCTGGTGCCGTAATAGACGAGGTAATGGTCGAGGTCGCTGATGTCGAGCGGATCCCAGGTGAGGAACAGTTTGCCGTCGCCGCGGCCGACCGAGAAGCCGAGCACTTCCGTCGGCGGCGTATCCAGGCTGATCGAGGTCGTGGCGTAAGCGGTCTCCGTGCCGGAGGTGGCGATCACGTAAATCTGGTACTCGCCGTCGCCGTCTTCCAGATCGTTGTCGGCGCTGATGGTCGTCGTGCCGTTCATGGTGCCGCTGTAGGAACCGCTGCCGTCGGAAGCGGCCACCGCGGTGCCGCTGCCGACCGTGCCGTCGCCGCCGACCTCGACGTCGTAGGTGCCAGAGCTGGTCGATTCGATGCGCCAGTAGAGTTTCAGTGTTTCACCATCGCCGATGGATCCGTCCGTCGGCTGCGTCCCGATGATATCCACTGTTATTTCGGCCTGAGCGATCCCCGCGACACACAACGTCACGACGAACGTCAACCAGCCGATCGCGGCCCATTTTTTCATCAGAATACACTCCCGTTAGGGTGAACCCCGTTAGGATGTTCCGCCGTATCCTACTTGCCGCCCCCCGGATGGTCAAGCTTGGACTGATTTACCGACACGGGAGGCCGGAAATCCGTTCAATGTCGCAGGATTCGGTCCATCGCCGCCGCCAGGCGATCCTCCGGCTGGCAAAGCGCGATGCGGGCGTAACCTTCGCCGGCCTCGCCGAAACCGATTCCCGGCGTGATCACCACTCCCGTTTCTTCCAGCAAGCGGGTGCAAAACTCCCGGCTGTCGCCGCCGGGAACCGGGAACCACACGTAGAACGTTGCGTGCAGATCGAAAACCGTGAAACCGGCCTTGCGCAATCCGGCGAGCACCAGGTCCCGCCGCCGGCGATAAACGGAAACGATCTCATCCTTGGCTGTTTGCGGCAGCGCGAACGCGGCGATGCCGGCCCGCTGGATGGCGTTGAAAACGCCGGAATCGACGTTGGTCTTGATCCGCCCGACGGCGCCGACGATTTCCGCGTTTCCGGCCACGAAGCCCAGGCGCCAGCCGGTCATGTTGAATGTTTTGGAAAGACTGTGGAATTCGGCCGCGCGGCTCATGGCGCCGGGAATCTGCAGGATGCTGGGGGCGCGGTAGCCGTCGAAACAAACGTCGGCGTAGGCGGCGTCGTGCAGGACCGTCAGGTCGTGCGTCTCGGCGAAGTCGATCGCGCGGCGGAAAAACGCCTCGTCGGCCACCGCTCCGGTCGGATTGTTGGGATAATTGAGATACAGGACCGAGGCCCGCGCGGCGGTATCCACCAGAATCGCGCTGAAATCGGGCAAAAATCCGTTTTCCGCCCGGAGCGGCATGATCACGGGACGGCCGCCGGCGAAAATCGTCCCGATGCGATAAACGGGGTAGCCGGGGCTGGGAATCAGGACGGGATCGTCGACCTCGATCATGGCCAGCGCGGCATGGGCCAGGCCTTCCTTGGAGCCGATCAACGTGCAGATTTCGGTCTCCGGATCGAGCGTCACGCCGAAGCGGTCCTTCATGTAGCGGGCCGCGGCCTCGCGGAATTCGCGCATCCCCTGGTAGGAAGGATAACGGTGCGTGCTCGGGTCGCGAACCGCCTCGATCAGCGCCTCGACCACCGGGGCCGGCGTTGGCAGATCGGGGTCGCCGATGCCCAGGTCGATCACGTCGACGCCACGGGCGGCCACTTCCTTTCGCCGGCGATCCAGTTCGGCGAACAAATAAGGCGGCAGACAAGTCAGTCGTTGGGCTTGTATCGAGCGCATCGTTCATCTCCTTGTGGCGGCGAATCGAGCGTTTAGCATAGCCGCCGCCCGGATTCAATTCAAATTTCCCGGATCGCTTTCCGTCCGGCGCGCGGCTCCGTCCGATCAGACCTTCCGGCGACCGAATTGGTTGCCGTGAAAATCATCTTGCTTCGCACCCGCCGGGTTGCTAGGGTATTCGGCGAATCTCCGGTAAATCGTGGGGGCCGATAATGAAACAATGGATCGCCGAGGGGCTGTCGTTTCTCCGGAACGATTTCTTCCCCAATCTCGGCTATTACCTGCTGCAAATTTTTCTGATCGTGCTGGTCGTCCTGATTTTTTCCGGCATCAACATCGTCGTTCGGTTCATCACCGACCCGATCTGCATCAAAGTCCTGCGCATGCGCGAGGAAAAACGGTGGCCGGGGATGGTGGGATTGTTCTTTTCGGCCATCATTACCGCGATTCTCCTGATCTTCCTGTACGGCCATTTCCCGCAACTGCGGTCGACCGTCATCGGATGGACCGGCGAAAAGCTGGAACATCTCATCACCTGGGATCGCCTGCCCGATCTGGAAACACCGGTCGATCAGGCGGTGCCGCTCAAAAATCAATCGCCGGAACCCGCGTCGAATCCGGCCGCCAAGCCGGCCGTTTCGCCCCCCGGAGCGGCCGCGCCGTCGCCGTCGCCGCCGCCGGCGGCGCCTCCCGCCGGTCCGCCGTCCGGTAAGTAGGCGGCCGCAGGATAACGATCATGAACCAGACAAAGCTCGTCGCCGACATCAAGGCGCTGCTCAAGGAACATCACGGCCTTTGGCTGGCCCACAATTACCAGCGCGCCGAAATCCAGGACGCGGCCGATCTGACGGGCGATTCGCTGGCCCTGTCGATCGCCGCCACGCGCCGGCCCGCCGAGCTGATTCTGTTTTGCGGCGTCCATTTCATGGCCGAATCCGCCGCCATCCTGTCGCCCGAAAAACAGGTCGTGCTGCCCCACTTGAACGCCGGCTGCCCGATGGCCGACATGATCGACGCCGCCCAGCTCCGCGCGAAAAAAGCCGAACTGGGCGACGGCTGGACCGTCGTCACCTACGTCAATTCCTCCGCCGCCGTCAAAGCCGAATCCGATGTCTGCTGCACCAGCGCCAACGCGGCCCGCGTGGCCGATACCGTCGCGACGGACAACCTCTACTTCGTGCCGGATCAGAACCTGGCTCAGTACGTCGCCGCGCGCACGACCAAGCACGTCGAATGGTGGCCGGGCTACTGCCACGTCCACCATCACCTGCGCGCCGAACACCTGCGCGAGGCCCGCGCGAAGTATCCCGACGCCCTGGTGGTCGTGCACCCCGAATGCCGGCCGGAAGTCACCGCTTTGGCCGACCGGACGGCGTCCACCTCCGGGATGCTCAAATGGGCCGCAACCCTGCCGGGCGGGCGCGTGCTGGTCGGCACCGAAATCGGCCTGTTGCACCCGCTGCGGCGCGCCAATCCGCGCGTCGAGTTCATTCCCCTCGCGCCGGATATCCAGATTTGCGGCGACATGAAATTGACGACGCTGGAAAATATTCTGGAAGCCCTGCATCGCCTCGACCGGCACACCATCACCGTCGAGGAAAGCGTCCGCGTCCGCGCCCGGCGCGCCCTCGACCGGATGATCGCCATCCCGGCGGAATAAACGCGGCGGCGGCTCAGACCGGCAGTTTGGCGGCGAGGCGCGCCTTTTTGATCTGCTCGTTGATGATTTTCAAGGTGTGTTCGGAAGAATCCAGCCAGCTTTCGGCGCCGGGGCTGACCATTTCCGCCAGCCGCTCGCCTTCCAGCACGCGGATCGTTTCGTTGATCACCGCCTGGCCCATGGGAATCGGATGGACCTTGCGGTAGTCGAAGACCTCGTAATGGTAGTTGGTGTCGTTGGCCCGGCGGGAAAAAAAGAACAGGCGTTGATTGGTCGCCAGCAGGACTTTTTCGATTTCGCCGCGCTGCCCGCAAGCCGCCAGGGTGGCCTCGTTCGGCTCCAGCCGCAGATTGGCCAGATTCAGCACTTCCTGGTAGAGGTTGTCGTTGTCCACCGCGTAGCGGCCGCTTTCGGTCATCACCGCTCCGCCGACCATTTCGCCGGGCGTCAGGCGTTGAATGCCGCTCGGCCCGAAAAGCCGCAGCAAAACCAGAAAAATCAGAAAGAGGACTATTAAAAAGGAGAGAATCATCAGCACGTACATGAGACCAACCCGTTCGCGTCAACGCGATGATAAAAGCGAATCGTTCACGCCCGTCCCGGAATGGTTTGAATCAAGTGACGGGCCATTTCGTTGTCCGATGTCTGCAAAACGACCTTGGTGCGGTCGGATCCGGCTCCCGCGCCGGAAGCGTACGAATAGATGATGTCGATATTGGCGTCGGAAAGCGTCCGGAGCAAGGCGACCAGACTGCCGGGCCGGTTGGTGAGATCCACCGCGATCACCGTCCGCTGCTCCACCATGAAACCGGCTCCGGACAGGGCGTTCAACGCCGTCTCTTCCTGTCCGTCGACGACGATCAAAAAGAACGCTTCCTTCGACGCTTCCCAGCCGTTATACGCGATGACATTGATGCCCAGTTCCGCCAACAATGAAAAAATCCGTGCACCGGCGCCCGTGTCGTTGTAAGTACGAACATACAATTCGTTGCACATGTTGACTTTCATGGCTTTCCTCTGACTAGTCGATAAAAACAGAATAGCCGAGCCATCGGCAAATGCAAACCGAAAACGGTTAATCGCTCTCCGGCGAATCCAGGCGCCGCAACACGCCGCGCAGCCGCTCGATGCCCTCGTAATTCGGACACCGACGGCATAGATCCGTCCAGAGCGGCCGCCCGTCCGCCAGCGGCTGCCCCGGATAGCGGCCCAATTCCCGCGCGGCCAGGCGCAGGCGGTCGTATTCGTCGCTTTGCCACCAGTCGGCGAAAGAGCGGTCGCGCAGATTGCCGACCGGCCGCGGCGCGCAACAGAAGCTCACCGTGCCGTCGGCCCAGGCGCGGCCGAAGACGAAGCCGGCCAGGCAGCCTTCGCGGAGGTAGCGGTCCCCGGTCCAATCGGCGGCGGCCGCGCCGGTTTGCAGGTCGATGTTCTCGACGACGGTGACGCCCGCCGCCGCCGCGAGGCGTTTCGCCTCGGCCAGCGCGTCGGGCAGCCGCGCCAGCCGCTCGGGCGGAATCGCCAGTTCGGCGTTGTAGGATTCGATGGCCGCCAGTTGATACCGCAGATGATCGACGCCCAGGCGCGCGGCGAGTCGGGCGAAGTCGGCGACCTCGCCGTCGTTGCGAGCGGTCAGCACGTCGACGAGCACAACGCGCGGCTTGTCCCGCCCCGCCGCCCGCCGGCGTTCGACGAGCCGCGCCACCGCGCCAGTGATGCGGTCGAACATCCCCGCCGGCGGCCGCTGGTGAAGGCGGGCGAAGGTGGCTTCGTTCGCCGCCGAGAGCGAGACGTAAAGCAGGTCGAGTTCGCTGTCGAGGCAGGCCCGGATCGCCTCGTCGTCGAGCCGGTAACCGCCGGTGAACAGCGTGACGGCCAACCCGCGCTCTTTCAGGGCGCGGATCATCTCGCCGAAGCGCGGATGCGCCAGCGGATCGCCCTTGCCCGACAGCACCACGTCTTCCCGCGCCTCGAGCCGCGCCAGGTCGTCGGCCAGCGAGAGAAACATCGGCCAGGGCATCTCGGCGTCGCGGTCGGCGTCGGTCAACCGGTACGGATCGTCGCGCGCCGCTGCCAGCGGGCTGTGAAACCAGCAATAAACGCAGTCGGCCGCGCAACGGTTGGTGACGTCCAGATGAAAAGTGCGCGGGCCGATGAACGCCCTGCCCGTCAACGCGCCCAGGGCGCGGAGCAGTTCGGCCTCGTTGTCCGGCGACGCGGCCGCCGCGACGCGCTCGATGACGCGCCGCCACCGCTCGTCCCGCCAATCGAGCCGCACGTTCGCCCGCGCCGCCCGGGCGGCAATTTGCGCCAACCGTTGCGGCCAGCGCTCCGCCAGCGTGGCCAGCGGCCGCGCCTCCAGCCGCGCGGCGTCCGGATCGAGGTCGCGCCCCGTCGTTTCGCGCAGCAGACCAAACAGGCGATCCAACCGCGCCACGTTGGCGATCGTCACCGGCACGCGGATCGCGGCCTCCGGCGGCAGGCGGCGCAGCCGGTCGAGCGTTTCTTCCCAGGGCATGGCCTCCGGGCCGAGCGCATGCACGATCGCGTTGTCGCCGTGTAGCGTCAGCGCCATGTCGCCGCCGGCTTCCATCGTCGTTTGGGCGAAATAAATCACCTCCAACCGCTCCAGCGAGGCGTTTTCGCGCGCCGCCGCGGCCAACGCGTCCAACAACCGGTTATCCGCGGGCGACAGGCCGTCGAGCCATTGCTTGACGCCCTGGTTATGGCCGAGGTTGTCGCAGATGCGGAAACAACCGGGCAGCGCGAAATCGATGTCGTGACCGATTTGCCGCAGCCAGGGATCGTCCGCCTCGATCCGCCGGGTATGCGCGCGAAATTGCCGCTGGGCCTCGCCGCGCCAGACCGCCGCGAAGTCGTCGCGCCGCAAATCGCCGGCCGGCACGCGGTGCGCTTTCAGGCAAGAGTGAACCTGGCCGACCGTCGTCACGCGGCTGAAAAACCAGCCGGCCGCGCAGGGCAGTGCAGCCACGACACCGTTGTCGAAGGCGCCCTTGTGGGCATCGACGTTTTGCAGGCGGCGCAGGAACAGGTCGCGTTGCACCCGGGGCGGCCCGGCGGGCAGATTTTGCGCCAGTTCCACCGCGCGGGCGATTTGCCCGCGGTCGAGCGTGAATCTCTCGGTGCGGCGCGGGATCGGATCGAAGACCGCGAATTCCACCTCGTCGGCTCCCACCTCGCGGCCGTGCGCGACCATCGCCGGTAGTTCCTCGAAGTTGAGCGCGTTGATCACCTCGTACAGCTTCACGTGCGGCGTCGCCGTGCCCAGTTCCCGTTTGCGATCCGCCAGCCGGCGCAGCAGGCGCGTCAGATGCCGGAACGCCGCCTCGGTCTTGTTCGGATGCAGGCGCGCGTAAGTCGCGGCCGTGCCCGCCCAGACCGACACGAACAGCCGGTCGAGCCCGGCGGCGAGCAGCCGTTCGACGAGCGCCTCGTCGGCCAGCGTAAAA
The DNA here is from genome assembly GCA_012517325.1 of Myxococcales bacterium. Classification (NCBI taxonomy): domain Bacteria; kingdom Pseudomonadati; phylum Myxococcota; class Myxococcia; order Myxococcales; species Myxococcales bacterium. Next base: position 10,924 of record JAAYVF010000005.1, read on the forward strand.
TTGGTGTTGAGGGTGACCGTCAGGTCGTGCCGCCGCGCCTCGCGAATGACCTCCACCACGTCCGGGTGGCAAAGCGGATCGCCGCCGCCGCCGAGAAACAGCTCGCGCACCCGCAACGCGCGCAGTTGCGGCAGCAGGCGCCGGACGAAGGCGAGATCGAGCGCGCCCTTTTCGAGCGTGTCGTAATGATCCTCGTCCTTCAACAGCGGGCTGCGCGCCCAGCAGCCGAGGCAGTTGTTGGTGCAATCGTCGGTGAGATCGAGCTGCACGGTTTCCGGGCCGATCAGCGCCCGGTCGCCCAGCCGCATCCCCGCCAGACGCAGCGCGGTATCCAGGTCGAGCAAACAAAACCCCCTTTACCCGCCCAGAATACGGCTTCGGCGGCGCGGAAAAAAGGGCGCGTTGTGTTTCGGCCCGGGCCGGTGATACCTTCGACGACGGAGATCACGACCGATGAAAAGCGCGCTCGTCCTCATCGCGGTTCTGGGTTTGCTCTGGCTCGGTGCGGCCCTGTGGGCCGGCGAGGAACCCGTCCGCGTGCTCACCGAGTTCGACGCCGGATCCACGCTGCTGTTGCCGCCGCACCGGGCCTTTCAAATCCAACTCGAACGAAAGGCGGGCGAGGCGAAGGAATGGATCTGGCCGCGGATCGACGAGACGATCGTGCGCGTCGCCGCGCCGAAAACCGAAACGCGCGCGCCCGGCCGTCCGGAGACGATCGTCGAAACGCATTCTTTCACGACCGTCGGTCCCGGCACTTTTCTGCTTTACGCCGAACTGGTCGACCCGCGCGACCACACCCGCGTTTACGCCCGCTATCCCGTAACGCTGCAAGTGACCGAATAACGAGGAACGTCGAAGTTCGAAGAGGGAAGTTGCGTGATATCATACTGACCCCCTTTGAAGGCGAGACACCTGATAGAGTGATGTTGGGTCGTGTTGCGGTTGCGACGGACGGAGGCCGGAGGCCGACGGGAGCCGCAACCGCGACGGCCGCACCACCCGGGGGTATCGATGTCCAAGGA